>JBELHI010000184.1:0-2959 GCA_042091475.1 Alteromonadaceae bacterium | reverse complement strand
GGCACAAAGCGGACCTTGGGTACATTCAAAATCACTCAAACATGCTATTGAATGACCCAATAATCCAGGCTTTAGTCTTTCCTATTCAAACCAACGGATGCGTTTCATCCAGTTAGCTTTGCTTTGCGTGAATGGCGGGTAGCGTAATGGTACATCCATTGCGAAGTAACGGGTCATGACGGATTTATTGTGGGAAAAGGTATCAAAGCCAAACTTACCGCCATACCTGCCCATGCCACTGGGGCCTACACCACCAAAAGGTAGGTTGTGGTTGGCCATAAACATCATACCGTCATTGATACAGACACTGCCTGAAGAAACAGTGTTGACTGCCTGCTGCTGAAATTGACTATCTTTAGTATAGATATACAGAGCTAGGGGTTTATCCTTGGCAATCACCTGTTGCAGCATCTCATCAGTCGTATCACAGATAATGATGGGCAAGATTGGGCCAAATATTTCTTCTGTCATTAGCGCACTGTCAGGCGCTGGATTTAACACTAGAGTAGGGGCGATGTAGCGTTCCTGTTGATCACTTTCCCCGCCGTGGACAATTGGCTGGTCATCTAATAAATTTGCTAACCGCTGGGTATGTCGGGTGGACACTATGCGTCCGTAACTGTCGCTGTGCTTAGGGTTATTGCCGTAAAAGTTGACTAACTCGGATTTCAAGGCAGCCACCAAATCATCTGCAATAGAGCGTTCAACCAAGACATAATCTGGCGCTATGCAGGTTTGGCCCGCATTGAACCATTTACTCCACGCAATACGCCGTGCTGTCAGGGTTAAATCAGCGGTTTTGTCCACCAAACATGGAGATTTACCGCCCAGCTCTAGGGTCACAGGGGTTAAGTGTTTTGCGGCGGCGGCCATCACTTTGCGACCAATCACACCATTGCCCGTGTAAAACACGTGGTCAAAGGGGTGTTGTAACAGCTGATCAGCGGTTTCACCATCCCCCTCAATACACAGTATTGCAGTTTGATCTAAATATAAGGGAAGTAACTTAGCCAGTAATGCAGAGGTTTTAGTGGCCATTTCTGATGGTTTTAACACCGCACAGTTTCCAGCGGCGATGGCTGCTACCAAGGGCCTTACAGATAAGTTAAAGGGGTAGTTCCAAGCGCCAAGAATACATACAACACCCAGTGGCTCCGCTTGAATCACACTCTTAGCTGGCCAAGTTAATAATGGTGATGATACTTTCTGGGGCTTCATCCATTTTTTTACATGCTTTAACATGTAACTAATATCAGTTTCAATAACAGAGGTTTCAGCGACAATGGCTTCAAATTCGCATTTACCTAGGTCATCTTGTAACGCAGCATGTATGCTGCCTTTGTGCTCTTTTATCATTTTATCAAGCTGCTGTAACTGCTGTTTACGCCACATTAAACTGCGAGTTACACCACGGTTGAAGGTCTGACGAAGGGTCTCTATACTGGCTTGATATGGGCTCATTAAATGATCCTGTTGTACATTTTAATACAATAAAACCATATTGATAGACATTAGTAAATGCTAGTGTGGTAGTGCTGTGTTTAGTATTTATATTGAGGAATTCTGTTATGGCTATAAAACAATATCATAAATTATCTCTATCACTCATAGTGTGCCTGTTTACCTTTCAAGTATCGGCGTTGACTGATACAGCGGAGGTACCGGCAGACGCAGTGGCAAGCAATGGTAAATTACGTGTTGAATGGCAAGACCCCGACAGTTACCGCGATGTGCGCGCGGCCAACGGACCAGATAAACCTTATCGAGACAACGTATTCTTTCAAATAGAAAAGCACCTGACCAAAATCACTAAAAAATTACCTGACGGACAGACCTTAACGTTAACCTTTACCGATGTGGATTTAGCAGGTCAAGTATGGCCAGCTCAATTCCAAGGTATGCCCGGGACTGGGGATGTACGGATTGTCAGGGGCATTAACTACCCACGGTTTGATTTTAATTACAGTTTAATAAATACCGCGGGTAATGTGCTCAAGCAGGGCGAGGAAAGCCTAAAAGATATGTCGTTTCAACAGCGCGTCAACCGCATCTTCAGGAATGACCCATTGCGCTATGAAAAGGCACTGTTAGAGCGCTGGCTGAGTAGGCATATATTTCAACCAGTAGACTCCGAGTAATCTCCGCTACTTACTTTTGGTAACGCCGCGAAGTTGCGCTAACGTTGACAATATCAGTTCCATTTTTCGGATGATATCTGGTAATGACTTTTGCGCTTCTTCAAGGCTTTGCTCTTCTATTGACATAACGTCTTTCGCTAAGTCATCCACGTAAGGTGAAAAGCGCTTACTTTTGACGTTGAAGCCGACATCTTCAGCAAAGACTTCACTGAATTTCCCCTGCCCTTGGGCATGTAAATTATTAAGAAATGCGTCAGCATCCACCGCTTTTCGGTAGATCACTTGCATATTGTCTTTCAGCTTAGCGATCACATTTTCCATGATATTTTCCTGTCTTTTCTGAATCAGCAGATGATATTTGGCGCTATTTTAATTCAATCAATCCACAACACAACTGGTTTTTATTGAGATCCCATGGCATCGATATCAATCGGTGTTTTTGAACCTTCTCCCGCTATCTCACGCACTAATTTGGGTACCAAAAAACCTGGTAATTCTAATAATAAGTGTTTAATCAGTTGACGCGCGTCAGATTCCGCTACGTCAAAAT
Organism: Alteromonadaceae bacterium; assembly: GCA_042091475.1. Classification (GTDB taxonomy): domain Bacteria; phylum Pseudomonadota; class Gammaproteobacteria; order Enterobacterales; family Alteromonadaceae; genus CAXRGH01. Next base: position 271 of record JBELHI010000184.1, on the reverse strand, counting down.
GACTCGCACCTTCTACTTTATCCAACAAATGGAGATAATACGGCAATACATTGGCATCAAACAATCCCTCAGAAAGGGCAATTAACGCATCTGCATTGTCATTAATATCCTTGAGTAATACCGTTTGATTTAATAGGGTGACACCATTGTCAGCCAGCATCTTCATGCTATTAGCGACGGCCTGATCTATCTCATTGGCGTGGTTGATATGTACCACCATAATACATTGCATCCGAGCGCGTTTTAGCACATCCACAAATGACGGTGTAAT
>JBELHI010000183.1:0-3070 GCA_042091475.1 Alteromonadaceae bacterium | reverse complement strand
CGCCAAATTTTTCTATACAAGAAAGTATATTATTGGCTGGAACGTTATCATTGACGACAATTGCTATATCTCGGCGATTGGCAGGGAACTTAGAAATCTCTGACGCTTGTGGCAATACTCGATGACTTATTTTACTTAGCACTAATTCAAAAACAAATGTGCGACCGTTGAGACCCAGTGCCTTTTCAAACTGTGGGTGAACCGCACCTATGTAGCCAATACAGTCATCATCTAACATGACAGCAGCCGTTTGTCCTGGATGTAGCGCACTGTGCTCAGCGGCAACAAACTGATAATCACCTGACCGATTAGTATGTGCCAACAAGGCTTCTACATCGGCTTTAAGATCATAAAAGTCAACTTTTTGATCGTCGCTATTCCAATGTTCGCCATTGATATTACCACTAATAACACCTGCAAATACGGGTTGTTGTTCAATACCACCCGGTGCATCGGCGTTTGGTAAAAAGCGCAAACCAGACTCACACAACCGGACACGCTGTTGTTGACGTTTCTGGTTATATGACACGGCTTGTAATAGACCTGTCCAACAACTCACACGCATTACAGACATATCGGCAGAGATAGGATGAGGTAAGACTAAACCTTGTAACTCAGGAAACAAAGTTGATTGGACCTTGGGATCAACAAACGAATACGTAATCGCTTCTTGATATCCTCTTGCCACCATGGTTCGTTTCAAATCCAATAACGAAACGTCTGCCTCGTTGCAAGGATTCATGGTTAATCGGGCTAAGGGGGCTGTATTCGGGATATTGTTATAACCGTAGATACGCGCCACTTCTTCTATTAAGTCTTCCTCAATGGAAATATCAAAACGAAGGGCTGGCACTGTGACAGACCATACGGCATTGTCAAACGCTACTGAAAATCCAAGACGTTGTAAAATATCAGTCACCTGTGCTGACGGAATGTCTGCGCCAAGCACATGTGCCAAACGGCTCTCTCTCAAGTTGACTAGTTTACTCTTTGGTATGTGTGATGAGCTTGCTGCTTCAGTCACAGGGCCTGCCTGACCGCCAACAATGTCTAACAACAGTTGCGTTGCTCGAGCCATTGCATCTTGTTGCAATTCTGGATCAACACCTCTCTCATAGCGATGTGACGCGTCTGTATGTAGACCATACTGGCGCGCTCGGCCTGCAATGGCTAATGGTGAAAAGAATGCACTTTCTAATAAAATATCCGTTGTATTATCAGTAACACCTGAGTCTAAACCGCCGAATATACCTGCCATCGCTAGGGGTTTTGTATCATCCGCAATAACTAACGTATTGGAAGATAATTTGACTTCATTACCGTCTAGTAGTGTCAGCGCTTCTTCTTCCTTGGCTAATCTAACCGTAATACCGCCATCAATTTTAGCCAAGTCAAAGGCATGCATCGGATGACCTAATTCAAGTAGCACGTAATTTGTCACATCCACCACGGGATCAATAGCGCGAACGCCACAGCGACGTAATTTCTCTGTCATCCACAAGGGTGTCGTGGCATTAACATCAACATTTTTAATCACACGAGCTAAATATCGAGGACATGCTTCAGGAGCAGCCAAAGCGACGACTACTTGGTCATCAATAGTAGACTCTTGTGTTGCGATATCAAGAACCGTTACAGGCGCTTGGTTTAACACACCGACTTCAGTCGCTAGGCCTTTAATGCCCAAACAATCAGAACGGTTGGGTGTTAAATCAACGTCAATGACATTGTCATTGAGTTGAAGATACTCCCTGATGTCTTGACCTACAGGTGCATCATGGGGCAATTCCAAAATACCATCGTGGTCATCAGACATCCCTAATTCAGAAAACGAACACAGCATACCGAATGACGGCTGCCCGCGTAATTTAGCTTTCTTAATCTTAAAGTTACCCGGTAATACAGCGCCAACAGTAGCAACAGCCACTTTGATCCCTTGACGACAATTGGGCGCTCCACAAACAATATCAAGTTGCTCTTCGGCACCAATGTCTATTTTTGTGACACGTAATTTATCAGCATCTGGATGTTGTCCACATTCAACAACTTCACCAACCAAAACGCCTGAGAATTCACCTGCGACAGCTTCGACGCCATCGACCTCAAGGCCTGCCATAGTGATTTGTTCTACTAAGGCATCCGTTGTAATGTCCGGATTAACCCACTCTCTTAACCAACTTTCACTAAATTTCATTTGTTTTGCCCCGGAACTGTTACTTAAATTGCTTTAGGAATCGCAAATCATTTTCAAAAAATGCTCGTAAATCATTAACTTCATATCGAAGCATGGTTAAACGCTCTACGCCCATACCAAAGGCAAAACCATTGTATTTTTCGGGATCAATATTCACCGACCTAAGTACATTAGGATGTACCATGCCACAGCCCAATACCTCAAGCCACTTACCGTTTTTCCCCATCACATCAACTTCAGCAGAAGGCTCCGTAAACGGGAAATAAGACGGTCTAAAACGCACTTGCAAATCTTGCTCAAAGAAATGCTGCAAAAAGTCATGCAGAATGCCTTTTAGTTCAGCAAAGGTAACCTTTTTGTCTATCATCAAACCCTCTACCTGATGAAACATTGGTGTATGAGTTTGGTCATAATCGTTACGATAAACACGGCCAGGGGAAATTATCCGCAAGGGCGGTTGCTCAGTTTCCATGGTGCGAATTTGCACCCCTGATGTTTGTGTACGTAACATCAAATCAGGATTAAAATAAAAAGTATCGTGATCGGCTCTAGCTGGGTGATGTTCAGGAATATTTAACGCATCAAAATTATGAAAGCCGTCTTCTACTTCTGGCCCCGTTTTAACACTAAAACCCAATTCACCAAAGAAGGATTCTATTCGCTCAATGGTACGGGTAACAGGATGTAAACCACCTCGCTCTGCATGGCGTCCCGGTAACGAGACGTCAATCGTCTCTTCTGCTAACTTGGCATTCAATTCTGCCATTCTAAGCACATCGGAGCGCGCTTGTATCAGGCCTTGAATCGTTTGTTTAGCTTGGTTAATTCGCTGACCAGCAGCAGGGCGTTCTTCATTAGGTAATTTACCCAATCCTT
>JBELHI010000182.1:0-3151 GCA_042091475.1 Alteromonadaceae bacterium | reverse complement strand
GATCAACCAAAAATTGGGTGCCAATCCGCAACAGGGGTATGCCATTGCCACTCCTATTGATGCAACATCTGTGAGAGTATCGGCACCCCGTGATCCAGCTCAGCGTATTGGCTTTTTGTCACTGCTAGAAAATTTTGAATTTACCCCAGCCAACGGTCCGGCTCGCGTGGTGATTAATAGCCGTACTGGCACCATAGTGATTGGTAGCCAAGTCAGATTATTACCCGCGGCAATCAGCCACGGCGGATTAACCGTGACCATCTCAGAGAGTCCAGTGGTAAGCCAGCCCAACGCCTTGGGCCAAGGTGAAACTCAGGTGGTGGAACAGTCCATTATAGATGTCACCCTAGATGACAGCCGCATGTTTAAATTTGACCCAGGCGTGACCTTGGATGAACTAGTTAAAGCCGTCAATGAAGTGGGTGCAGCCCCAGGGGATTTGATGGCCATTCTTGAAGCACTCAAAGAAGCCGGTGCCCTGCAGGGCCAGCTAATTGTGATTTAGCCAGACGGATGCAGAGACTAACCTTATGTTAAAGCCAAGCACAGACACCTTGGGCTTAAGCCCACAAGACACCAGCGCAAATTATTATGATTTGCAAAGTCTTGATAATCTGCGTAAGCAAGCGCACTCAGGGGACAAAAAACAAGCCCTAGAGCAAGCCGCTAAGCAGTTTGAGGCTATCTTTGTGCGTATGATGCTCAAATCCATGCGTGACGCTCAAGATGCGTTAGCAGATGAGGACAGTCCGTTTAATTCATCAAGCATGAAGTTCTACCGTGACATGAATGACCAACAATTGGCCTCGCAAATGTCGCAAAACGGCAACATGGGATTAGCAGACGTGGTACTGCGTCAACTTGGCGGTGATGAAAACTACAAAAATGCGGATTTGCTTAACAGCGACACCCGCTTTAATACCACAGGTGTTAACAGCGGTATGGATATCAGCAGTATTCAACGGGTTAAACAAGCATTATTGACCCAGTTATCAGTAGACAAAGATAAACCTGTGAATACAGCTACGGATGTTAATGATTTACCTGCAAATGCAGCCACAGCAAGCAATACATCCAAGGACAAAGCCCCCGCGTTTGAAACGCCAGAGCAGTTTGTCCAATACCTATTGCCCCTAGCTAAAAAAGCCGCCAACGCCTTGGGTATTGACCCCAAAGCCTTGGTTGCTCAAGCCGCCCTAGAAACTAACTGGGGCAAGCAAGTGATACAACACAATCAAGGTAGTTCACACAATTTGTTTGGTATAAAAGCTGACCAACGCTGGCAAGGTAATGCCAGCACAGTATCTACCTTAGAATTTATCAATGGCGTACCAGAGCGGCAACATGCCTCATTCAGAGCCTACGGTTCATTTGATGAATCATTGCAAGACTATGTCAACTTTGTCAAAGGCAGTCCGCGCTACAGTAATGCCGTAGCACAAGCCGACAATACCCAAGCCTATTTTGAAAATTTACAACAGGGCGGTTATGCCACAGATCCTGAGTACGCTAATAAAATTATGAGAGTGATGGACAGCAGTCCCTTTGATAGCGCTTTTCTCAGTCATAAAGGAGCGAAATAACCATGGCAATCAGTACTGACCTTTACGGTCTAGCCACCAGCGGCTTGCGTGCCCAGCGTGAACTCCTGCAAACCGCAGGTAATAACGTTGCCAATATCAATACAGAAGGCTACACCCGCCAGCGTACTGAGCATGACGCCTTCGCCCTAGGTGGTGTGGGTAAATCTACCACCAGCCGTGTGATTGATAATTTTGCCCAAGGCCAATTGCGTCGAGATACCTCAGCATTGGCAGAACATCAGGCTTATGCTAACCGTATTGCCAGCCTAGACAACATAGTGGCAGCAGACGGCTCTAATTTGAGTAATACCATTAGTGGTTTTTTCAGTGCATTACAATCTAGCAGCGATTTACCCGCCAATATAACCTCTCGCAGTGTAGTACTGGATCAAGCGGAAACTGTGGTTAACCAAATGCAATATTTGGAAGACTTTTATACAGAAAAAACTAAACAAGTAAACTCAGAACTCAACTCCTTGGTAGATCAAGCCAATGAGCACATCAGAACCATTTCAGATATCAACACTAAAATCAGCGCTATGCAGTCCAATACCAAGAGCAATATGTCAGTATTAATGGATAAGCGTGACAAGGCCGTAATAGAACTCGCCAAGTTAGTGGAATTAGACACCTATGATGCAGGTAACGGCAGAACCGCCATTAATTTGCGTTCAGGCCAGAGTTTGGTCTTGGCAGATGGCAGTTTCAGTGTATTTGATAGTCAATCCAAGCCTGATATGCAACGCTCAATTTACACTCTGATTAGCAACCAACAAAGTGGTGACATTGGCCACCAAATTCCCCTAGGGCAAGCCAGTTTTGGCGGCGCCATTGGTGGCTTAGTAGATTTTAGAGACAATGCACTCGGCGTTGCTCACCGTCAATTAGGGCAAATGTCCTTGGCATTTACAGACAATATTAATCGCCAGAACCGCTTGGGTATGGATTATGATTCCCAGCTGGGTGGCGACTTATTCAGTCATCAGGGCTTTACCGCATTAGAATATCCAGACTATCAGTCAACAGCACAGGTCACCGCCGCATTAATTCCCGGTGAAGCGTCCAGATTAGCAGAGGGCGATTACCGCGTAGAATTCAAGGATGTGAATACTACGCCTAACACCATGAATGTTGAAATTGCCATTCTTAATGCTGATGGCAGTGTAATGAATGACGAAAATGGCGATCCACAAATACAAACCATCAACGTATCATTACCCGGCGGTGCAGACGTAACCATACAAGGTAATGACGGTTTGGCCTTTACCCTGACCAATGATATCAACCAATATCAATCCAATGACAGGCTGATGTTCCAGCCCAGTAAGCAAGGCGCAAGTAGTTTATCCATGGCCACCACCAGAGCGGAAGACATTGCCTTAGCGTCACCCCTGCGGGTGCGCACCGGTGACGCCAACAGTCGCTCAGCCATATTGGATACCATCACAGTCACAAACACCACGGTGTCAGGTGACAATAACCAATTATCAGCCTTTACCAGCGATCACAACATTCAAGGGCTTGGCCAAGTACCCGGTATTAACAATGTATCAGCTCCCTCAGTTATT
>JBELHI010000181.1:0-3243 GCA_042091475.1 Alteromonadaceae bacterium | reverse complement strand
GCAAAGTTCTCATCGGCCATAATCTTACGTTGTAATGGTACGTTAGCCTTAATACCTTCAATAACCAACTCATCCAATGCGTGACGCATTCTGGCAATGGCAACATCACGGCTCTCACCGTAAGTAATTAACTTACCTATCATTGAATCGTAATATGGCGGTATCGAATAGCCGGAATAAATGTGTGAATCCCAACGCACGCCTAGGCCACCTGGTGGGTGGAACATAGTGATTTTACCCGGTGACGGAATAAATGTGTCTGGGTCTTCAGCATTAATACGGCACTCAATGGCATGGCCACGGATCTGTATTTCTGATTGATCAATTCGCAGTGGTTGACCGGCGGCAATACGCAATTGCTCTTTGATCAAGTCAACGCCAGTGATCATCTCAGATACCGGATGCTCTACTTGAATACGCGTATTCATCTCAATGAAATAGAACTCACCGTTTTCATACAGGAATTCAAAGGTACCAGCGCCACGGTAGCCAATTTCAACACAGGCTCGGCGACAGCGATCACCAATAGTCTGACGCATTTCAGGGGTAATTCCCGGTGCAGGCGCCTCTTCCACTACCTTTTGGTGGCGACGTTGCATAGAGCAGTCACGCTCACCAAGGTGAATGGCATTACCTTGACCGTCTGCCAATACTTGGATTTCAACATGGCGAGGGTTTTCTAGGAATTTCTCCATGTAAACCACGTCATTATTGAAAGCGGCTTTGGCTTCTGCTTGGGTCATAGCAATTGAGTCTATTAACTCAGCTTCACTGCGAACCACACGCATACCTTTACCACCACCACCACCAGAGGCTTTGACAATAATAGGGTAGCCAATGCGCTTAGCAATAGCTTTGTTTCGCTCACCGTCACTGCCTAATGGACCATCAGAACCAGGAACACAAGGAACACCGGCTTTTTTCATTGATTCAATGGCTGATACTTTATCACCCATGATATTGATGGTTTCTGCTTTAGGGCCAATAAACACAAAACCACTTTTTTCTACTTGTTCAGCAAAATCGGCGTTTTCCGCCAAAAATCCGTAACCTGGGTGTATGGCTACACTGTTACTCACTTCTGCAGCGGCAATCAATGCTGGAATGTTCAAATAGCTTTCTGTTGCCGGCGCGTTACCAATACAAATGGATTCGTCTGCCAACAATACGTGCTTTAAATCTCGGTCCGCTGTTGAATGTACCGCAACAGTTTTGATGCCTAATTCTTTACAGGCACGCAAAATGCGCAAGGCAATTTCACCGCGGTTAGCAATAAGTACTTTATCTAACATCAGTTATCCGCCTATTCGATAATGAATAGTGGCTGATCAAACTCAACAGGGTCTTGATTTTCAACCAAGATGTCAGCTATTACACCAGCCTTGTCTGCTTTGATTTGATTCATCATCTTCATTGCTTCAACAATACACAAGACGTCACCCACGTTAACCTTAGTGCCAACTTCAACAAATGACGCTGCAGTAGGTGAAGATGAACGGTAAAAAGTACCAACCATGGGGGATTTAACCGCATGGCCAGATACTGCTGCTGGTGCTGCTTCTGCTACGGGCGCTGCTGCAACCGCGGCAGGTGCTGCCGGTGCGTGTTGCATCATAGGCTGTGCCGCCATCATAGGCTGGGCAGCAATAACACCGCCACGTTGAATACGTACCGATTCTTCACCTTCAGTGATTTCTAGCTCTGATACACCTGACTCTTCTACCAGTTCAATCAGTTTTTTAATTTTGCGAATGTCCATAACTCTTGGCTCTCTTGTTATTTTATTATTTGCTTTGCTGCAATACAGATTTAGCTGCGTGCAGGGCGTATTCATAACCTTTGTCACCCAGTCCACAGATCACGCCTAGGGCTTTGTCTGAGAAATAGGAATGAGATCTAAAGGATTCTCGTGCATGCACATTAGATAAATGCACTTCAATAAAAGGTATGGCGACACCTAATAAGGCATCGCGCATGGCAATACTGGTGTGTGTGTAAGCTGCTGGATTAATAATGATAAAATCAATGTCATCCATGGCGTCATGTATGGCGTTAATTAATTCGTGCTCGGCATTAGACTGGAAGTGGCGTAAATTAATACCCTCAGCCGTTGCAATAAGGCTCAGATCAGCAACAATTTGATTGAGTGTGCGGTGGCCATAAGTGTCAGGCTCGCGCTTTCCCAATAAATTTAAGTTTGGACCGTTCAATAATAATATATTCACGAAACTTGCACCGAAAAATCAACTAAAAGTTTATATCTACACGGCTTTGTTTCAGAAAGCTACATCTTTCTTAAACTAACCACATTGTAGATCGCTAATTTCTCTATTATAGGGCGAAAAATAAAAAACTCAGCAAAATACTGGTCTAACTTCTCACGTTACCTGATTTTAGTGACATTTAGCGGTATTTAATTGGGTGTAAGTCGGGGGGAGTAGAGCAGATTGCCGTGATTGGGCAATCTGCGCAAAGGCGTGTCAGGTCGGCGTTACTGAAACGTTTGCTCTAAGTGAGCTGCAAAAGGGTCTGCTTTCATAAAGCCGGTCACTCTGGCGTCAATAATCTCATTACCTTGTTTGTCAAACAGGAGAATCGTAGGTAATCCCAAGACATTGTAGGTTTCCCAAAAGGCCTGTGTACGGGGTGTATTCTCTGTTAAGTCAACCTGCAATAGAAGGGTATTATTAAGGGCTTCTTGTACATTAGCTGCTGGAAAGGTTTTGTGTTCGAACTCTTTACAGGCCACGCACCAATCTGCGTATAAATCCAACATGACGGTTTTACCCTCGGCGTTAGCCATCTGCAACTTTTCTCGGAAGTCTGCCATGTCTTTTACTTTTACAAATGCCACGTGCTCATGGCTGTCCTTAGTTACGCCAGATACCGTGAGATAACCTGCGCTGAAAATGACTAATAAGGCCATGCTGTAAAAAATGGTTTTCTGTTTCTGATTTGCATACCCTCGGCTCGCCGACAATAAATACATTGCGAGACTGAGTAATAACAGTACCCACAATATGAATGTCCACGGCGCCACCACCATACGTTCAATAAATACAATCGCCACGGCGAGTAGCATGAAGCCAAACGCAGTTTTAATGACCGTCATCCACTGTCCGGCTTTAGGCAATAACTTCCCGCCGGTGACTGCAAAGATTATTAACGGTATGCCCATGCCCAAGCTAAGAGCATAAAGGGCACTGAAGCCGAGTATCAAGTCGCCGCTTTGCGCAACAAATA
>JBELHI010000180.1:0-3278 GCA_042091475.1 Alteromonadaceae bacterium | reverse complement strand
CCTTTTCCAGACGCGCCAAATGAGGTTGAGCCAAAATGCAGATACTCATATTTTGGATTTTGGATATGTTCAATGATTTGAAGAGCTACGGAAAGATAGATTGGATCCCATAGCTTAAAGCAGGCATTGTCCAATTGATAAGGTACAAACTGGATCATTTAATCGCTGCTGATGAAGGGGCTGGGCATTTTGTATTTTCAGCTTTTTGTAATGCTGCAACAGATTTAACTGTGTAGGTTTTACTGTATGGCCAGTTACAAGATTTATTGCAACGGTAACTAATGGTTATTTCAGCATCTTGCGATTGTGATGTGGGCTTATAAAAGCCGATTACGATTGCAGGGTCTGGTGTTTTAACGCTATTAAAAGGCGTCTTACTGACAAATAAAGGGGTACCATCAATACTATATTCCACCATAGTCGCCACTGGCTCCCATCTGTTGTCAATCAATGCAGGGTACTTGATATTGACATGATTATCCGTTGACTGTTCTGTAGTAAAGCCGAGGCAATGTGCCTGCTGCGGAGAAAGTGTGTGATGTTGTGCAATACGCTCAGCTTGACAACTAAACGACGCGCCTAAAAAACTTATCCATAAAAGCCAACTGCGCATTAAATTACAATCCCATTGAAAACTGGTGCAGACCATAAGTATATGACTAGACAACAAAAAGTCCAATAAAACTGCATTTAGCTGAATAATCAGAAAATAGTTTACTAATTTTTACCATCAATTCTAGTGACGACAATAGTACTTTCTCTATTGTCCAAATGTTTTAGTAATTTAGGCTGCAAAGCCATCTAAATAATTGACAAATAAATTATTTTAGTTAGCATTTAGAATAATTACATAGCCAATGGACGCACGCACGAGCGGCAGTGATTGTCATCATTTTTAAGAAAGGAAATCACAAGGATGTCGATATTATCTTACAACGTTGGTAGAAAAGTTATTGCTGGCGTGTTGTTGGTGTGCGGTGCAACGATACCGTTACATTTTTTCTCAGAGCAGCTGCATAGATCTGAGCGGACTCTCGACATATGGCAACAGGTATCATTGTTAGGTGATGCTACATTTCATTTGGCCCGAGAGCGGGGGTTATCAGAAAACAGCAGCGCACATAAGACAAACTCGGCAGCAAAGCAAAAACTACAGCAGCAATATAGCAATGTAGACGGATCGTTAGCCGCTATACTGGCAACTACAGATTCCCCAATTAACTATCTATCCCTAGGCAGTGCAGATAGCATTCGCAATGGCAGAGATAACTTAGGGGACCTCAGGCAACAGCTCGTGGCTTCCGAAACGTCTCGCTTTGAGCAATATTCTTTGTTTAACAATACTATCCTGGATGGTATTCAAGAACTGATATCGCAGCAGCGTATTGCGGGCAGCAATAGCCGATATGTGCAACAATATATTCATTTGGAATACTTAAAAGAACATTTAGGGCAACTTAGAGGTCTTGTCTATGGTGAGCTGTTAAATACTCATTCAAATACAACTCACGCCGGTAAAATTTCGCGATCAATGTCTGATATCGAAGACGATTTAGCGTCACTCAAGAACCAAAATTACCCACCGCATTATTTGTCTCGCTTCACTAGGGAAATGCATTCAATTGGCGTTTATGATGTTTCTCAACGTTTGATCAAAGGTGAAAATATAGATTCTATTCAACTATCGCCAGCCCTTTGGTTTAAGCAAGTAACACAATTAATTAGTAATATACACCATGACGCATACCAGCTGACAGATCAAATAGAGTCTCGTTTGCAAAAAGACATGGTGAGTGCAAAGAATGAAATGTATTTTGTGCTAACGGCACTTGGCACCATTTTATTCGCTATCTGTTTGTTGTTTTTTCAATTTCGTAAGCGTTTCAACAAACATCCCGAACCGCCATTGTCATCCTAAAGCCGCATAACAATTTTATTGTTAATTTGTTGACGTGGATATTGCGTAATCTGTTACACTGCACAGCCTTAATGCAGTGTGATATCTGCATAGTGTTATCAGCCACCTGAACCGGAGATAAGGCTCATGTCTCAACACCAACCCAACAATCCATTACATGGTTTGACACTCGAAAAAATATTACGACGCTTAGAACAACACTACGGTTGGCAGGGACTTCATCAGCGTATTCGGGTAAATTGTTTCACCAATGATCCATCAATTAAGTCTTCTTTAAAATTTCTGCGCAAAACTCAATGGGCGAGGGACAAGGTAGAAGCATTGTATATTGACACATTCCCTTGGTAACTTTCGTCTGATTCACAGAACAGCTGGACGTTGAGTTGACTCATATCATTAAGCAGCGTCTTTTGCCCCCTTAAAGTCTATGAATTTCCTTCATTCCTGCGACAGCGGCCGTGCATTAAGTTAACCTAACATATTTAGTTACAAATATTTCATAGCAATAGTTAGTTCAAAAAGTAATATGATGACTTCATCGAAAATTTAAGAATTAGCCCATGAAAAATATTGTCATTCTTTTTATTATTTTGTTTGCAAACAATGCATTGGCGAGCGAGCCGCTGCAAAAACAAGACATTAACATGATATTCTGGTCAGAGTCAGACGGGAATGTCATTGCTTACGCAAAATACCCTGGTTTTATTTCCTTAAGAGATTTTGTCTTTGACACATTAAAAAATACCAAGACGAGTGTGGCTACAAACATAGGCGGAAATGGCGTCATACAATTAATATCTGACGATAAACGACAGTTCTTAGACGTATCAGTCGCCGATGATGGGCTCATACTCGATAAAGTGAAATATCCTGCTGACATGGCGCTACTGAATAAGTTTAGGGCAAAGAATACTCAAAGAAGGATGTCAACAACGAGCGACAGCTCGCCTTCGCAAAATATCAGCGATTTTTATCAGCGTACCAACATCATTGCAACTTTAAATACAAAAGATTAATATGGATGGGGATTCACCCGTGTACTAATCAGGTATTGTAAGGATTGAATAAACTATGGAAGGTTATCGCATCAGCACCAACTTTAGTGATTTTGATATTGACCTCATACACAACGAAATCGCCAACAGTTATTGGGCAAAAGGTATGCCCAAACCGCTTCTTGTGAAAGCCATTAAACACTCTCTTTGTTTTGCCATACTTGATAAAGAAGGCAGACAAGTAGGGTTTTCACGAGTCATTACAGATAAAGCCACATTTGCTTACCTTGCAGATGTATTTGTAGTTTCAAGCCACAGGGGACTCGGGCTCAGCAAGTTCATGCTAAAACACATTGTCAACCACC
>JBELHI010000179.1:0-3291 GCA_042091475.1 Alteromonadaceae bacterium | reverse complement strand
CGTGATTGATAACGAGGGCGACACGTTATCACTCGTATCAGCAAATACAAACAATGGCGAGGTGAGCGTCGATGGTCTGAGATTGCTTTACCAATCGAGTGTTGCCGGATTAGCAACTATTCGCTATGAAATCACGGATGGTATGGAGAGTAAATTTGGTCATGTCGAGGTTATGGTAAATAGTGATAAATGTAGTCAGAGTAAACACACACTTTATGTAACGTCGTCAGGTAGCATGGTTCGATTACTTTTTTTAATGATCATGATTTACTTGATTCGCGTTTCTAAAATTGGACGAGTAATTCTCAAATAAGGGATTATATCTCGCTTAATTATTCATTAATGGTGTCGAAGCTCACAATTGATCTCGGACATCAACTATAATTAATGAGCATTTTTCTGGTGGATAAGTTAACACGAATTAATCACACATGTTTTGTCAATAATATCTTCTGTATAAAAGAAGGTTTCTGTGTTACTTATGTTAGCAACTAATTGAATTTTTTGGAGTTATAGATGGATTTGTTATTTGATGTCATTTTAAGTGGTCCCGTGATTGCGCTGATACTGGTGGTGGTGGTGTTAAAATCATCAGTTAAATTCGTATCGCAAAATCAGGCCTTAATCGTTGAACGATTTGGTAAATACCAGTCCACTAAAGAAGCTGGTCTAAACTTCATTATTCCCTTTATTGATACGATTTCGGCTAATCGTTCGTTAAAAGAACAAGCCGTTGATGTGCCCAGCCAAAGTGCGATTACCAAGGACAATATCAGTCTTACCGTTGATGGGGTGTTGTATTTCCGTGTGTTAGATCCCGTTAAGGCCACTTACGGTGTTGAAGGTTATGCGTTTGCAGTGACTCAACTTGCGCAAACCACAATGCGTTCTGAAATTGGTAAAATTGAGCTGGATAAAACGTTTGAAGAACGTGATTCATTAAATACCAACATTGTTAGTTCCATTAACGAAGCTGCTGCACCGTGGGGTTTACAGGTATTGAGATACGAGATCAAAGATATTATTCCACCTCAATCAGTCATGGATGCGATGGAAGCGCAAATGAAAGCTGAACGTGTTAAACGTGCCCAAATACTAGAGTCAGAAGGTGATAGGCAAGCAGCTATTAACCGTGCTGAAGGTGAAAAAGCGGCTGTGGTATTAGCGGCAGAAGCTGAAAGATCAGAACAAGTTCTTAGAGCTGAAGGTGAAGCAAAAGCCATTGTTGCTGTTGCTGAAGCACAAGCCGAGGCATTGAAGCGAGTCGGGGAGGAAGCCAATACGACTGAAGGTCAAAAAGCTATTCAGCTCGATCTTGCTACTAAAGCGATTGAAGCCAAACAAGCGATTGCCAAGGATTCGTCAGTGGTGTTATTACCTGACAGTAGTACTGAAGCCGCGTCAGTCGTGGCACAAGCAACCGCCATTATTAACCAACTGAATACAAAAGGCTAATTATGGATATCTATAGTGATTATATGCCACAACTATTGCTAGTAGCTGGTTTAGTGTTATTGGTTATTGAGGCTGCTGTACTGGGCTTTTCGACCTTTATTCTATTGTTTATTGGTATTGGCTGTCTGGTGGCGTCGGGTTTGATGTATGCCGATATTATTCAGCATTCGTTTCTCACAGCGGCAATTACAGTCGCTATTGTGGCGGCGGTTTCTGCCGGTGCTTTATGGCAACCACTAAAACGCTTACAACAAAAAACTGACGATAAGCCAGTGCAACAAGACTTTATTGGTCACGAGTTTGTGCTCACATCAGATATTGATAATATCACAGCTGGAAAGCATCGTTATTCGGGTATTGAATGGGACGTGTTTTCCGATACACCACTAAATACTGGTACTCGCGTTAAGGTCAATAGCCTTGAAGTGGGCAAATTCTTCGTCGAAGCCTGCTAGAATAGACATTGCTGTCCCGCCATTCTTAAACAAGATGGCGGGCGTACTCAAGCGTTAATTATTCAGGGAAAATGAACGTTGGGTAAAGACCTGGCTACGATACTCATCAATGCCTTGATAAACAATTTTCAACTTACCTCCGCTTTCCTGCTGAAAATCTAACCACTCAAACTGCACGTTTCTTTGCGTCTGCTCGGTGTAAATTTGCACACTATTAAGACGGCCTACCACCCGCTCTTTACCTCCTGGAGGTTGATAATAAGCGGTAATATTACCGGCTAAACTGTATTTCCCCTGTCGTTGTAACTGCAGTGCAATATCAAGTTTCTGGTTACCTTTGGGAATGAATTTTACGTCTTTGATATTCGCTGATACTGCGCCTTCACCTTCTCGGATAAGCACTGGAATAGAGTAACTCATTAGGAGGTTAAGTTTGATGCCAATGGCGTCAGTGTCTTTTGCGGTTTGTGACGGCAGCGCGGTAAATTTGAGGTGTGAGCGGTATTCACCTTCAGCAAAGTTTTTCGGCCGTCGCACCATGAGTTTGATTGCCTGTCGCTCACCAGCTTTGAGTTTTACTTGTCGAGGTGCCAGTCGCACATAGGGTGATGCTTTGGGGAAACGTGAAACTTGTTGTGGGGAAATCTCGGAATATTGCCCATTAATATCCGTTTGTTGTTCAATCCAGTCTAACCGATAGGATTTTGTGGTGTTGCCAGTATTAACGAGATAAACGGTTGCGCTGCGGGCGCGTTCATCAAAGGCAACACGAGTCGGTGAGATCAACAGATTTGCGTGAGCATAGTTGCCCCACAGGCAAAAGCTGACTAAAATCGCTGTCATTATCTTGGTCATATATTAATATCCTTTTAAAAATTAACCGTGATTTCGAACACCCCAGTGTAATCTTCACCGGGATAAAAAGTACTGCCTGAACCAGATGTTTCTATTCGCCCACCAATAGGGATATCTGTGACACCGCCATAAGCGGTATAAATAGAGCTAGGAGTATAAATATTGGTTAATGCCAGTTGTTCCTGTGACAAATGGGTGGAAGTGGTCTCGGATTGTATGATGCGTGTATTGATGAACAGCAATATATGCTTCAAGTCGGTATACACTTCTGCATTACCGACAGAGCCTCGTTCAATAAAACGTATACCGGTGGAAAAATTGATAATACCGGTGAAACTCATGTCAATAAATTGTGGTTTGCTATTATCTCGAATCGCGATAATACCGAAGTTAAGAGGATTCACCATTCTGATATCCACCGCAGATACCTTGCAACTACATAGAAGTGTTGTCAGTATCCCGAGTAATAAGGCGCTTTTTTTTAACATTATTATTTGCCTTATGCTGCTTAATTAATCCAACTGCT
>JBELHI010000178.1:0-3391 GCA_042091475.1 Alteromonadaceae bacterium | reverse complement strand
ACGCCAACATAATTAAATGCACAATCTTCAACAATACTGACAGCGTTTACTAACGATAATTTGCGTTTGGACTGTGGTGCGAAGATCAGGCCTAAATAGCGCGCGCCTTGACGTTTGGCCGTGACAGCATCTGCGGCATTTGTGATTCCACAGATTTTCACGCTACCATAAATCAGTGTTGCCGTGGCGGTGGCAACATCTGTTTCAGACATTAGCGAACTCCCCACCAAAAAACCATCAGCGATGGGGCTTAGTCGTTTTACATCGGCATGGCTATAGATACCTGATTCTGATATCACTATGCGGTCGTCTGGGATCAGCGGTCGCAGTGCTTCAGTGGTGGCTAAATCCGTTGATAGATCCCGTAAATTACGGTTGTTGATACCAATGATTTTAGCTTCCAAGGCTATCGCTCGCTGCACTTCTTCAACGTTACTGACTTCTGTTAGTATATCTAAAGCTAACTCATCAGCAATGTCGGCGAGCTCGCGATATTGCTCATCTGTTAATACCGACAGCATAAGCAAAATAGCATCAGCATGGTAATAGCGTGCCAAATACACTTGGTACGGGTCAAATAGAAAGTCCTTGTTTAACACGGGTTGATGTACCTGTTCGGAGACCTGCTTTACATAGTCAAAATCACCCTGAAAATAACGATGTTCAGTTAATACCGAGATAGCACTGGCATATGGAGCATAGGCTTGGGTTATTTCATCAAGATCAAATGGCTCCCTAATCAATCCTTTAGACGGAGAGGCTTTCTTACATTCTAATATGAAGCTAGTATTTTTCTCTGACAATGCGTCCTGTAAGCTACGCTCAGAGGGCTTAAGCTGGTACTTGAAGGTATCTAATGGCAAAGATTGTTTAAGTACTTCAATATCACCGCGCCGGTCATTGACAATTTGTTCCAGAATATTACTCACGTTACTGCTCTCCTTGGCTGATGCTTGCGCATTGGTGCACGGTATTGAGGGCTGCTCCACTATTTATTACCTGTTGCACATAATTTGCAGCGTCTAGATAATTATCGTATTGCCCCGTCAGGACCAACAATGGCGACGTATTAAGAACCACCGCAGCGGTGTGAGCAGGCTCACCCTTGCCAGCGAGCACATTAGCGATTAATTGTTTATTTGTCTCTGGGTCGTCACCGCGGATGGCACTCAAGGGGTATTCTGGTAAACCGAAATCAGCAGGGGTTACTGAGGTTTGAGTGATCTCACCTTGATGTAAGCGCGCTATGGTGCTGCTGCCGTGCAGCGCGAGCTCATCCAATCCGGCACCATGCACCACCATAGCATTTTGGTAGCCCAGCAATTTAAGGGTCTTTGCAAATGGTATCACCCAGTCAGGGGCATAAACACCAATCATTATATGGCTTGGTTGTGCTGGATTGACAAGAGGGCCTAACAAGTTAAATAAAGTACGCGTTTTTAATGTATTTCTCACTGGCATGGCGTGTCTGATGCCTGAATGATAGTTAGGAGCGAACAGAAAGCAGAGGTTGCTGTCGTCTAAACACTGCCTAGCCGTATTGGCAGACATACCAAGTTCTATTCCAAACGCTGAGAATAGGTCGGCAGAACCGGATTTACTGGAAACACTTTTGTTGCCATGTTTGGCAACTTTGACACCGCACGTTGCGGCGACGATGGCTGATGCAGAAGAAATATTTATGGTGTTGTGACCGTCACCACCAGTACCAACAATATCAACAAAATCGTAGTCTGGCCTTGGGAACTTTGCGCCAGCGTCAATTAGCGCACTGGCGGCACCCGCTATTTCGTCCGGAACCTCGCCTTTGATTTTAAGTGCAGTCAGAAACGCGGTTAACTGAATATCGTCGACGTTACCGGCAATAACCTCAGAAATGATACCTTTAATTTCACCTTGGGAAAGGTCCTGTCCTTGATAAAGTGTTTCTAATAGTTGTTTCATGATGCCGTTCCTTGTAACAGAAATTCAATGCTATTTCGCAGTAGCTGGCTGCCATCGGTGGTGAGTATAGATTCAGGGTGAAATTGAAAACCCAATACGTTGTCGTTGCCGTGATAAACCGCCATAGGAATGGTTTGATAGTGGGCTAACACTTCGATGGAAGTGGGTACTTTTGTCGCCATTAATGAGTGGTAGCGGGCTACGGGTAACGGATTGGGTAATCCTGAGAACATGCGGTCTCCACTGTGTTCAATCGCTGACGATTTACCGTGCATCACTTCACCACTGCGACCTACACTACCACCATAATATTCAACAATGGCTTGATGGCCCAAGCAAATACCCAACACCGGATATTTACCCGCCGCATAGCTAAGTAATTCAGGCATTGAACCTGCTTTGGATGGGGTACCAGGTCCCGGTGAGAGTAATATCATCACCTGACCTTGGGTCCGTTCTATTTGTTTGATGATATGCTCGGCAGGCACTGTATTGCGGTAAACCTTTAATGTCAGGCCCAATATACTGAGTTCATCAACCAAATTGTAGGTAAATGAATCCACATTATCTAACAAAAAGAGGGTGGTGTGTTGATAGCTCATGAATCACTCCCTGACTGCGATTGTGCAATAGCTGTAATGACAGCGTTGGCTTTGTTTCGGGTCTCATCAGCTTCGGCTTGAGGGTTTGAGTCAAATACCACGCCGGCGCCCGCTTGAATGTGTGCTTGACCGTGTTTAACAAACGCTGAGCGAATGACAATGCAAGTATCAAGGTCGCCATAACCGTTGAGGTAGCCCACTGCGCCACCGTAACTGCCGCGTCGTTGGCCTTCAATATCACGTACTAGTTGTGCCGCACGGACTTTGGGGGCACCGACTAAGGTACCCATATTCATACAAGCTTGATAGGCATGTAATGCATCCAAGTCATCTTTTAACTGGCCTACAACGCGAGATACCAAATGCATTACATGGGAGTAACGGTCAACCTTTAACAAGTCTTTGACAGAGCGTGTTCCTGGTTTTGCTACTCGCGCAATGTCGTTTCTGGCGAGGTCAACAAGCATCAAGTGCTCAGCCTTCTCTTTATCGTCTTCGCGTAATTCTAATTCAATACGACTATCCAAATCATGGTCAATACTGCCATCACTTGCTTTGCCTCTCACTCGTGTACCTGCAATCGGGTAGACTTCAACTTGATTGCTTTGCTGGTCGTATTTCAATGCGGATTCAGGTGAGGCTCCAAAAATGCAAAAGTCCGGATCTTTTACATAAAACATGTAGGGACTTGGATTCAATTGCTTTAATGCTTTATAGGCTAATGTTGGTTGCGGACAGGGTAGTGAAAAGGTTCTTGACGGCACCACTTGAAAAATATCACCGGCTAAAATATTTTGTTGTAATTGTTGCACATGTTGTTTGAATGTCTCGTCGTCAATATTCAC
>JBELHI010000177.1:0-3502 GCA_042091475.1 Alteromonadaceae bacterium | reverse complement strand
CTGCAGTTGACAATCTACTTGAGGGGCGTGAAAGTCTTATTGTTGAATGGACAAATGCTGATTTATTAAAGCTACCATTGATAACAACCTATATGATTAACGACGATATTTTATTAACCAGTAATGATATTAATGTTAATGGCGAATCATCAAGCCGGCGTCAGTTTTCTGAAGCTGATCGAGTGATAAAATTAGACATAGATGATATTGATTTACCGCCTGAGGCTGAGGTTGCATGGTATTTAAATGAGAACATACTTGGTCGTGGCAAATCAATAAATATCGAACTCACTGGTCTATCAACTGGTTGGCATGACATTTCACTTAGTATCAGTGGTTTGAGAGCACCAAAAGAAACTATTAATATTATTTGGTCGTTTGAATACGTGTTGACATTTCCCGCATTAGACCCTTTAGGTGATTTAGACAAAGACGGACGCACCAACAGTGAAGAAGCAACTTTGGATAGCAATGATAATGGCATCATTGATAGCATGGATCCATTTAATAGTTGCCGATATATGCTCAGTGATGCAGCGAACTTATCCAGTTACCATGCCCATGCTGGAGCAGATGAGTGTTTGAAGTTGGGTAACATTGCTCGGGATAAAGGGATATCAGGCTTGGTAACGGATATCGAGTCCTTGGGTCTTCCTAGTGAACAAGGCTATTCATATCCTTATGGGATTTATGATTTTATCTTAGATATTTCAGATTCTGAGAATCATGGCTCACTTGTATTGCCATTGCAGGCACCATTAATGCCGGGTGTGACTTATCGTAAGTACAATTTGGTCGAGGGGTGGAGTGATTTTATTTTTGATAATAACAATCAGATATACAGTCAAAAAGGCAACAATGGGGTCTGCCCACAAGCTGAAGACAATCGTTGGGAGTTAGGATTGTTACCCGGTTCTTTTTGTCTGAAGTTGATGATAGAAGATGGCGGACCAAATGATGCAGACAAAACAGTTAACAGCAGAATAGTTGACCCTGGAGGGCTTACAGTACCCATAGTTGATGTAAGCCCAGCAACGATAATAAATGACAGTTTTAAAGTAAATATCAATAGCGTAACTGAGCTTGACGTGCTTGCCAATGATGTAGTGCCTGATGGCAGCACACTGCGGTTGATTGCAGTTGAAAGTAAATATGGTAGGGCAGATATAATTAATGGCCAGTTGGTTTACTCGGCAAGGCAGGGGTTCTCAGGCGAAGATTCTGTTATTTATTATGTGAAAGATGGGCACGGTAATTTGAGTTCAGGCCAAGCGAAAGTCTTGGTGCGAGAAAATAATCTGCCTGTATTGCCGTTACTAACAGTCGATAAATTTTCTTGTGACGCCATCACAATTTTGCCGTTAGACGGGGTTAAAGATAGTGATGGTGATCGCTTAGTCATCGAATCAGCTGTTGCTGATAATGGTGAGGTAGTGGTAACTGGTCAGGGGTTGAATTACCAATTATATACTTACGGGGACACTCATCTCACAACTATCATCAACTATGATGTCAGTGACGGGCTAAGTGTTACCCGAGGTCAAGTGAAAGTGAAGATCAATACCGTCAACTGTGGTGTCACGAAGCAAGAGATTAATGTTAAATCATCAGGTGGTATCATGTGGTTATTGTCGTTGATGATTATGATTAATTTGCTGTCCAGTAGCTTTCATACACGACGCCGAAAAAGCCATGCCTAAATACTAAAAAGTGCGCTTAAACTTATTATGATTGACTTCTCAGGCACTACATTTAATGGCTTCCAGAAAACCCTACAGTGGTAAATCTCGGAGGTCATTTTTATTTTTTGCCTATGCAAAAATAAAGTTAATGATGTCGCACTAAAACAGCGCCACAATGCGTAACAGATACTATCTTGTATTAATGCCTCGTTATGTGTTACTACTGTATTGAAATCGCTAAATTAATTGGAGTATTACATGGATATGTTGTTTGATATTGTACTAAGTGGTCCGGTCATCACGTTAGTATTAATTGTTATTGTTTTGAAATCATCAATTAAGTTTGTATCGCAGAACCAAGCATTAATTGTTGAACGTTTTGGTAAGTATCAATCTACCAAAGAAGCCGGGTTGAATTTCATACTGCCGTTCATTGACATTGTTTCAGCAACACGTTCTTTGAAAGAGCAGGCGGTTGATGTTCCGAGTCAAAGTGCTATTACCAAAGATAATATCTCATTGACCGTTGACGGTGTATTGTACTTCCGTGTTCTAGATCCAGTAAAGGCCACATATGGCGTTGAAGATTACGTGTTTGCTGTGACGCAATTGTCCCAGACAACGATGCGTTCTGAGCTTGGTAAGATGGAACTGGATAAGACCTTTGAAGAGCGTGATATGTTAAATACCAACATTGTTGCTGCTATTAATGAAGCTGCCGGTCCATGGGGCATTCAGGTGTTACGTTATGAGATTAAGGATATAGTACCGCCACAATCAGTAATGGATGCGATGGAAGCACAAATGAAAGCAGAGCGTGTAAAACGTGCGCAAATATTAGAATCTGAGGGGGATCGTCAGGCTGCGATCAACCGCGCAGAAGGTGAAAAAGCATCAGTTGTTCTAGCTGCAGAGGCAGATAAGTCTGAGCAGGTGCTGAGGGCTGAGGGTGAGGCTAAAGCCATTGTTGCGGTAGCCACTGCACAGGCTGAAGCTCTTGAAAAAGTAGGTTTAGCCGCCAATACAGAGGAAGGTCAAAAAGCTATTCAATTAGATCTGGCGACAAAAGCGATTGAGGCTAAACAAGCCATTGCTAAAGAGTCTTCGGTGGTGTTACTGCCTGAGTCTGGTATTGAAGCTTCTTCACTGGTTGCTCAGGCGACAACTATTATTAATCAATTGAACAACAAGGGTTAATACTCATGGATATTTATAGTCAATACATGCCCCAATTACTTTTAGTATTGGGTTTGGTGTTGCTAACGGTTGAGGTTGTTGTACTTGGCTTTTCAACCTTTATGTTGTTCTTTTTGGGACTCGGTTGTGTATTGACCGCAGGCTTAATGTATATCAATGTATTGGAGCATTCGTTTCTTACCGCGGTGATTACGGTATCAATTTTTACTGCAATATCTGCTGCATTGCTGTGGCAACCGTTGAAACGTTTACAGGGAAAAACAGAACATAAGCCGGTGCAACAAGATTTCATTGGCCATGAATTTGTATTGACTAGTGATGTCAGTACTACGAAAGCTGGAAGCTACCGTTACTCAGGTATTGAATGGGCGGTTTACGGTACGTCAGATCTAATTGTCGGCACTAGGGTGAAGGTTGAAACCTTAGAAGTAGGTAAGTTTGTAGTTTCTGCCGCAGAATAATTGTTATTAACGTCAATTGCTGCTTGATCTTTGCACAGCAATTGACTATTCTACGCATCCCAAAAAACAGTCATACTTTTAAGTTCCTTGTCTTCATAACAGCTTGACTGTGCTGTTCTAGACTACAACCGTAGGGAGCAATAATGCGTCATTACGAAATCG
>JBELHI010000176.1:0-3535 GCA_042091475.1 Alteromonadaceae bacterium | reverse complement strand
GGAGTACTGTCACCACGGGATTACAAGCTATTTTCGTTGCAATATATGGAAAAAATTGTAGCCGGTTTGATACGCGAAAATGATGGCCGAAAGGTTCCCGTTACCCTGTTCACTAAGAATGGCGGCATGTGGTTAGAGGCTATTGCCAACACGGGTTGTGATGCCGTTGGTTTGGATTGGACCATTGATATTGCAGAAGCTAAGCGACGGGTAGGTGACAAAGTTGCCTTGCAAGGCAATATGGACCCTTCCATGTTATATGCATCTCCAGCGCGTATTGAACAAGAAGTTGCTGGTATATTAAAGGGATTTGGTAGCGGTTCTGGCCATGTGTTCAATCTTGGCCATGGGATACACCCAGATGTACCGCCAGAGCATGCGGGGGCATTTGTTGAGGCTGTCCACCGACTGTCCAAGCCTTACCATCAGAAATAGTACTACGTAAGCGCATACGGAATATTCAGTATGCGCTACATATCTTTAAGGCTTTAACGCTTTATCACCGCGAGCAATACCGCAGACGCCGGTTCTTGCGGCCTCAATGACTTCGCCATATTGGCTAGCAGCATCAATGAACGCATCAAGTTTGTTACTGTCACCGGTTAATTGAATGGTGAAATTGCGCGGTGTCATATCCACAATCTGGCCACGGAAAATATCACACGTGCGCTGTAATTCGTTACGCAACCCTTCGCTGTGGGTGGTTATTTTGATCAACATTAATTCACGCTCAATGTGACTGCCTTCAGTCAGGTCAGACACCTTAAGTACATCAACTAACTTATTTACCTGTTTAATGATTTGTTCAATGACTTTGTCATCACCCATAGTGCTGATAGTGATCCTTGACAATCCGCTATCTGAAAATGGTGCAACGGTCAGTGAGTCAATGTTATAACCACGTTGTGAAAACAGCCCAACGATACGTGATAATGAGCCAGGTTCGTTTTCTAACAATACTGATATTAGTCGCTTCATTATTCCGTAGTCTCCGTCTTACTTAAGCGCATATCATTCATCGCACCAAATTTAATTTGCATAGGATAAACATGTTCATTTTGATCAACGTTAATATCCATAAATACCAGTCTTTCGGTTTCCGCAAAGCAGCGCTTCATGGCATCGTCAAGTTCTGATGGATGATCAACACGAATACCGATATGGCCGTAAGACTCAGCTAACTTAACAAAATCAGGTAGTGATTCCATGTAGGAAAATGAATGACGGCTCTGATAGTTCAGATCTTGCCATTGGCGAACCATACCCAATGCTCGGTTGTTTAACGAGATAATTTTCACCGGTAAGTTGTACTGTAGACAGGTAGACAATTCTTGAATATTCATCTGAATACTACCGTCACCGGTTACACAGGCCACGGTCGCATCAGGAAAGGCGAACTGCACACCCATGGCAGACGGTAGACCGAAGCCCATGGTGCCTAAGCCCCCTGAATTTATCCAACGACGAGGTTTATCAAACGGGTAATAAAGCGCCGCAAACATTTGGTGCTGTCCTACGTCAGAGGTAATGTATGCGTCACCTTCGGTATGTTTGTACAATGACTCAATAACCTCTTGCGGTTTAATCACGGTATCACTGGTATTGTACTGAAGACACTTCTTGTCTTTCCACTGATCAATTTTTTGCCACCATGCAGTTAGATCTTGCAGTGTTATATGTTCTTCATCAATGGCTTCAAAAAATTGCTCAATAACGCAATCCAGGGAGCCAACAATGGGAATATGTGCGGATATTGTCTTTGATATTGAGGTTGGATCTATATCAACGTGAACAATGGTGGCATCAGGGCAAAACTTCTCAACATTGTTTGTTACGCGATCGTCAAAGCGCGCACCAAAGGCTAGAATGCAATCGGCATTGTGCATGGCATTATTTGCTTCCAGCGTACCATGCATACCCAGCATGCCAAGGCTTTGCTGATGAGTACCAGCGAATGCACCCAAGCCCATAAGAGTAGATACAACAGGGAGATTAAATTTTTCTGCAAACTCGGTTAGACGGTCGCTAATGTTTGCCATGATAGAGCCGCCACCAACATACAATACTGGCTGTTTGGCTGCCAACAAAGCGGCTAAGCCTTTATTGATTTGTTTACTGTGGCCTTTGTGTGTTGGTTTATATGAGCGCATCTCAACAGATTCAGGGAAGACGTACGGATGACTTTCTTTAACATTGACAATATCTTTTGGTAGGTCAACCACTACTGGGCCCGGACGGCCTGTGTTAGCAATATAATATGCCTTGGCAATGGCTTCAGGAATATCAATCGCGCGCTTAACTAAAAAGCTATGTTTAACCACAGGACGAGAACAACCTACCATATCCGTTTCTTGGAATGCATCTTCACCAATATGATTTGAGGGTACCTGACCGGATAACACCACCATAGGAATAGAATCCATGTACGCCGTCGCAATGCCGGTCAAGGTGTTAGTTGCACCAGGACCAGAGGTCACCAATACCGTACCTGTTTCACCGGTTGCACGGGCGTAGCCATCGGCCATATGGGCAGCGGCTTGCTCATGCCTCACCAGCACGTGGTCAACATGATCTTGCGCGAACAACGCATCGTAAATGTCTAATACTGCGCCGCCGGGATAACCAAACACGTGCTTAACGCCTACATCCTTCAAAGTTCTGACCACCATATCGGCGCCAGACATCATTTCCACTGTCATGTTTTCAACCTGTGTCATTCTGTATTTCTATAAAACTATTTACCCATGTGCTATGCACGCCTATAGGTATGCAATAACTGTGGGTTTAGTTTAAAGCAATGGTGAAATATTTAAAATCATTTTCTACCAATAAGCGAAAACTAGTTTCTTATATGTCGCCATTTTAGGATATCCATCCTATTTTTGATGTTATTTTGATTTCTTGGTTATCCATGCCCACTGCATTTGGCAATTCACTGGTGTTTGTTGTTCCTGATCAGTCACACTGACCGCAACATTGATATTGCCTTTCTCTTGCTGCTCTATTTGTTGAATTTGCTCGGAAGTCAATTTAGCCTGGGCAATTAGGTCACCCTTTGCACGAGCAATATACTCAAGCTGCATAGATTTCAATAGTGGTAGTTTGTTGTCCGGCACGTGTAGACCAAAAATAAAACCACTGGCAGACTCAGCCAGCAATGCCATTCCCGCCGCATGTACACCTTTGATATGATTCTGTGCCTTGGTCTTATTTTTAAGTCGTAAGGTCACATTTAAACCATCAGTTTCCAAGATCTCTATTCCCACGGTACCAGCCATTTTTACCTGAGTATTAAATGCTTTGGTAAGAACAAGCTTAGTTAACCATTGAGGACGTTGAGTTGCCCAACGAACAATGGAAAAGAGTCGATTAAAGTTGGTTTTTCCAACTGCTGAGAGATCTACAAGCGCCATACAAAATACCACCAATGTACAAAAGTTTAATCATAAGCCAATGTCGTTATTTTGTGAACTCAAGACCCTTATTGTTATTGTTGTTATACCAAAAATATGTAAACCACAGGCCATTACATCAC
>JBELHI010000175.1:0-3552 GCA_042091475.1 Alteromonadaceae bacterium | reverse complement strand
TGCCCCACTCTGTCGTGTCAATAGGCTGACCAATCTTGGCAATACTCTCATCAAACCGAAATTCATTATAGCGTTTGTAATTACCCACCAAATCATCGGCATTGATAGTCAACGCACTGTAATCTTGCCACTTATCTGGATAACCTATCTTAGGTGTGAACTTAGACAGTTTTACCAACGCCGCCTGCTTGGTCTCTTCAGTCATCCAATCTAATTCACGGATACTCTGTCCGTAGGCTTCAATTAGATTAGCAACCAGTTCGTCCATCTTATCTTTTGCTGCTGGGGTAAAATATTGCGCGACGTATTGCTGTCCTAATACTTCACCCAGTACTCCGCTCGTTGCTGCTACTGCACGCTTCCAGCGAGGCTGATTTTCTGGCACGCCACGTAGGGTTTTAGAAAAGAAATCAAACCTCAAGTCAACAAAGGTTTTACTCAATAAACTGGCACTACCACTAACTAGTTGAAAGGTCATGTAGTCTTTTAACGTCTCAACATCAGTATTGGAAAATAACTCGCCCATCACTTTAAAATACGGTAACTGACGCACAACTAACGTCTCAACGTCAGTCAATTCCGTCGCACTTGCGTAAGCATTCCAATCAAAACCTTTTAACATAGTTGTGAGTTCTGATGCTGTGCGTTTGTTATACATTTTTTCTGCATCACGACTTTCAACACGGGACAATTGTGCATCTGCAATTTTTGTTTCAAAGGCAAGTACTGCCTTTGCTGCAGCCTCAGGATTACTGTGTCCTGTTTCAGATAACAAGGCCGCAATGTAGCTCACCATCGCGTTGCGATAACCCACGTATTTGTCATCAGGATTGCTGTAATAACTCTTATCAGGAAGGGTTAAACCATACTGACTTAGGTACAGTGCATTGACACCCGGCTTTTTAGCATCCGCATAGACATAGAAACCTAATGGGCTTTTTACTCCCAACTTTGCTAATTTACCCATAACGCTGGCAACATCTTGATGAGCATCAACAGCAGCAATTATACTTAGCTCAGTTTCTAATGGTTTGATGCCTAGCTCATTAGCACGCTCCACGTCCATGTAACTTGAATACATATCTCCCAGCTTTTGCGTATTACTTCCTGACTCGGCGGTTTCATCTGCGGCTTGCTGGATTAAGACTTTTAACTTGTCTTGGGTATCGTCATACAAGGTATTAAAAATACTAAAACGTGACTTATCCGCAGGGATTTCCGTTTTATTTAACCAGTTACCATTTACATGGCGGAAAAAGTCATCTTGTGGACGTGTGTTAGGGTCAATTGCGGTCAGTGATATACCTGACTCAAGGGGAGCCGAACTCACCTCTGTTTGCGTATTGAATAGGGTTGACTGACAACCCATCACACCCAGAGCGAATGCGACGGCAAGAGTTAAAGACTTATTTTTCACTATTGTTTCCTAAATTAGGTTTTCAAATTTTGTTAGGTAGTATTTTACGTGGTGGTGTTAGAAAAGTTTTCTATGCAACACAATAATACTATATTTTGTGCATCATCCATAAATGGTGACATTGCATCCACCACTTATAACTGTTGCCAAGCCCCTTAAAAGGTTAATCTTGAAGTTTCCAACTCAATTGTTGGCCTGCAAAAAACGGTACTATGTCGTTACCGTTCGGTAAAATTATATTTTCTGGTACCGTCCACTCTTGTTTAGTTAGGGTGATGGTTCCCTTATTTCGTGGTAAACCGTAAAAATTAGGCCCATGATGGCTAGCAAATCCCTCAAACTTGTCCATTGCATCAAGATCATCAAATACCTGTGCATACAACTCAATAGCACTCCAGGCACTGTAACAACCGGCACAACCACATGCGGATTCTTTCTGGTGTTTTTCATGGGGCGCTGAATCTGTACCTAAAAAGAATTTTTTATTGCCAGTCGCTACCATCTCTCTTAGGGCAATTTGATGGGTATTGCGTTTCAACACCGGCAAGCAGTAATTGTGTGGTTTAACACCACCCACTAATAAGTCATTTCTATTGAGTAATAAGTGTTGTGGCGTAATAGTGGCTGCGACTAAATCACCCTGTTCAGCGACAAAGCTTGCCGCGTCTGCGGTGGTAATATGCTCCATAATCACTTTAAGGGAAGTAAAGCGATTAACAATATCGTACATGTAGCGGTCAATAAATTCTTTCTCACGATCAAATATATCAATGTGGCATTCCGTCACTTCACCGTGGATCAGCAATAACATTCCCTCACTAGCCATGGTCTCAAATACCGGATACAAGGCTTCTAACGTCTTAACCGCAGCAGCAGAGTTTGTCGTTGCACCAGCAGGGTATAGTTTTGCGGCAACAACACCTGCGGCTTTAGCATCAATGATATCCTGTGACGTGGTTTGATTGGTCAAATACAAGGTCATCAAAGGCATGAAATCACTGCCTTCTGGTCTCGCGGCTAAGATACGATCACGATACGCCATGGCCAAATCAGCATTGACAACGGGCGGCACCAAATTGGGCATGACAATAGCACGTTTAAAACAACGAGCAGTGGCGGGAACCGTTTCAGGTAGCATCTCGCCGTCGCGAAAATGAAGATGCCAGTCGTCTGGTGCTGTGATAGTGAGTGCTTGCATATGAGATCCCGTTGCGTTGATTAAATAAAAAAACGGTCAATAGTATATCTCAAATGACGCTATTTTGGCAGACTAAAACCCCATTAAAAATAGGTTATTAGCAGTAAATACGATGGCGTTAGAAAAGCGACATTTGGTCCGTAGTGACCTGCTCGAACGTCAGCCCTACGAAAGGTAAGATACCATCGGCGACTGGTTCCAATTGGCGGCTTATATAATGATCATAATCAATCGCTGACGTAAGGTATTCTAAAGGCTGTGGTCCGGCTAAGGTAATAATGTACTGAATAACCCCACGGCGCTGGTAACGCTGAGGTTTACCCTGTGATTGATACCAGTCATCTGCAATACGGGCAGCTTTGACGTGGGGCGGAACATTGGCCTCGTAAGCGTGCAACGGGCGTCGTAATCGCTTTCGGTACACCAAGTCCTGGTCATACTTACCGGCTCTGGTATCCAATACCATCTGTTTAACATAAGATTGTACGTCATCACCGTTAAATACACGTAAATACAGGTGCTGTTGGAAGGTTTTAGCCAGAGCCGTCCAATCAGAGCGAACACTTTCCAAGCCCTTAAATACTAACGTTTGCTCACCGTTTTCAACCACCGTGCCAGCATAACGCTTTTTACTGCCAGCCTCTGAACCTCGGATGGTGGGCATAAGAAATTGCTGAAAACAGGTCTCAAACTCAATGTCTAAATGACAAGGCATATCCCAACGCGACTTTATTTCGTCTTGCCACTGGGTATTAATAGCATTCGCCAATTCAGCACCGATGTTTTTTGCTTGTTCAGTGGTTACCTGTTCGCCAAGTTGCACAAAGGTTGAATCCGTATCACCATAAATCACCTTGTGACCTCGTTGTTCTATCCAACGGGCGGTGGTTTGCATAATTTCATGGCCGCGCATGGTAATAGAGCTCGCCAAGCGGGT
>JBELHI010000174.1:0-3491 GCA_042091475.1 Alteromonadaceae bacterium | reverse complement strand
CTATCGGAGTACCCTTTGAGGCTATGTTGCTGAGCACTATAGGGAATACATAATTCATCGCAAACCGTTTGCAATAGCTCTAATGATGACAAGGCTGGATTGAGGATCATCGCAAGTGCGGTATTGTCCGGTAATTGCTGCATTAATTTACGCGCAACCGTGGTTTTTCCCGTACCAACCTCTCCCGTCAACAATACAAATCCACCGGATTCCAACAAACCAAAGCTCAAGTGTGCCAAGGCTTCTTTATGACGAGGACTCAAATACAAAAAGTCTGGATTAGGTGCAATGGAGAATGGATTTTCTACAAAACCAAAATACGATAAATACATGATTAAAAAACTCTCGAATATGAAGCCTGACGTTACCCTGTTATTGAGATCTTGTCAAAGCCAGCAACCTATTGCGGGTATTTAATTCATTTTCGCCCCAACACCCAGCCCACAACAGCTAAACTAATAGGCCATGGATACGATTTTTACTTTCGCGGTCAAGCGGTAACTGGCATAATAGCGGGGATAAAATAGAGAGAAGTTTCCCATGCAGACATATTTAGTTGGCGGTGCCGTCAGAGACCAGTTGTTGGGACTCCCCGTACACGAGCGGGATTGGGTCATTACTGGTGCAACGGCAAAGCAAATGCTGCAACAAGGTTATACCCAAGTGGGTAATGACTTTCCGGTATTTTTGCATCCAAAGACTAAAGATGAATACGCGCTAGCACGCACAGAGCGGAAACAAGGTGAAGGCTACACCGGATTTACCTGTAATACATCAACCGAGATTACCTTAGAACAAGACCTATTACGCCGAGATTTAACCGTCAATGCCATGGCAATGGCTAGCGACGGGACTATTATAGATCCCTATCAAGGGCAAAAAGATTTAAATGACCGCATACTACGTCACGTATCAGATGCCTTTATAGAAGATCCCCTGCGAGTGCTCCGTGTTGCTCGTTTTACCGCCCGTTACCACCACTTAGGTTTTACCATAGCACCTGAAACCCTTACATTAATGCAAACTATCGCAGATAGCGGTGAACTGGCGGCATTAACCCCCGAACGTATATGGAAAGAAACCGCACGTAGTTTGCTCGATGATCAACCACAGGTATACATCCAAACCTTGCGTGACTGCAATGCCTTAGCCACAGTGTTCCCAGAATTAGATGCCTTGTGGGGAGTACCAAATCCTGCCCAGTGGCATCCTGAAATAGACACCGGTGTGCATACGTTAATGGTGGTAACTCAAGCGTGTAAATTATCCAAGCAATTGCCCGTGCGATTTGCCGCTCTGGTTCACGATCTAGGAAAAGCACAAACACCGAGTGAAAAATGGCCGTCCCACAAAGGACATGAAGCACTTGGCGTGAAAATTATTACTCAGCTGTGCGAACGCTTAAAAATACCTAATGATTGTAAAGAGCTTGCAGTGATTATGAGTCAATATCACAGTCATGTTCACCGCCTGTTGGAATATTCAAGCGATGCACTGTTGGCCATGCTTAATGGCTGTGATGTCTGGCGAAAACCTGAGCGATTTGAACAATTTTTACTATGCTGTGAAGCAGACGCTAGAGGTAGAAAGGGATTTGAAGACAGCCCCTACCCTCAACGTGCTGTTGTCAGAACGTTTGCCCAACAGTCTGCGACCGTCGATGTGCAAGCCATTATTAAAGCAGGCCACAAAGGACCTGAAATCAAACGTGCACTAGCACAACAGAGACTAACCATTATTCAAAACATTATTGAACAGTACCGCGCTGAACACAATAATGAATAAACACCGAAAGAAGAGACAATATGTTTGATACCTTGGATCTAGATCCGAAACTATGCAGAGCCATTGCCGAAATGGGCTACACCAAACCAACCAGTATTCAGCAACTGGTTATTCCAGATGCGATGGACGGTGCTGATATTTTAGCCTCAGCACCTACTGGTACCGGTAAAACCGCAGCGTTTTTGCTACCTGCCTGTCAATTCCTGTTAGATTTTCCCCGTCGAGATCCAGGTTCTGCAAGGGTTTTGATTTTAACCCCCACTAGGGAGTTGGCAATACAAGTGTTTGAACAGGCGAAAGCCATTACCCAGCACACACAACATACCTGTGGTGTGATTACCGGCGGGATTAACTACGGTACTGACCGAGACACCTTGTCGCAAAATCTGGATATCCTAGTGGCTACGCCTGGACGTTTGTATGAACACATTGAGAAAGAGAGTTTTGATTGTCGTGATATCGAATGTCTAGTGCTAGATGAAGCTGACCGTATGCTAGACATGGGTTTCTCTGCCATCGTTAATCAAATTGCTAACGAGGCAAGATGGCGTAAACAAACCATGTTATTCTCAGCCACCCTTGATGCCAGTGGTGTGCGCAAGTTCAGTCATGATATTTTAAAAGAGCCCAAAGTGGTTGAAGCCAATCCTAGCCGCAAAGAGCAGGGAAAAATTCATCAATGGCTACATATGGCAGACAATTACAACCACAAGTACAAACTGCTGGTACACCTTTTAAAACATGACATAGAAAACGTTATCGTGTTTGTAAAAACCCGTGAACGGTTACAATCATTGCGTCAAAAGTTAGATTCTGAAAATTTACCCTGCTGCTACCTACAAGGTGAAATGCCCCAGGACAAACGCATACTGGCATTGGACCGTTTTAAATCAGGCGAGGTTAAAATCTTACTAGCCACAGACGTGGCTGCCCGAGGCATTGATGTACCGGATGTCAGCCATGTCATTAACTTTGACTTGCCGCGCACCTCTGAGATCTATGTACACCGTATTGGAAGAACGGCCAGAGCCGGTAAAAAAGGTATTGCCATATCACTGATTGAAGCCCATGACATGGGGCAATTACACAAGTTAGAACGGTATACTAAAACCAAACTTCCCAGACGCTTTATTGATGGCCTGCGACCTGAGTTTAAAGAAGCCCGCGTACCAATGAAAAAGAAAAAAGTAAAATTGACCGCGCGCGCCGCCAAGCGACGAGACAAGAAATTAGGTAAACGCAAAACTAAATAAGTCTGAGCGTAATCCAATAAGGAACAATGACCATGAGTTTGTGGATGGCGTTTACCTTGCTTGCTACTTTTATGCAGGCTTGGCGTAATGCAATGCAAAGTAAGCTTGGGCAACAGGTTGACGTACTTGGTGTTGCCTTATCGCGCTTTATTCTTGCTTGGCCTTTGTCGATGGTCTATTTATTCTGCTTATATCAGTGGCAGGCACAACCCTTACCCACGCCCTCGTTTGCATTTTTTGCCTTTAGCATTGCCGCGGCCATTATGCAGATCGGTGCCACTAGCTTAATGATCATATTATTTAAACAGAATAATTTCGCAGTCGGTGCTGGTTTAGCCAAAAGTGAAGCCCTTCTAGCAGCTATACTGGGGGTATTATTTTTCAGTACACAACTCAACCTACTGGCTTGGTTCGGGGTTATTGTGGGTGCTGTAGGTGTATTTTTATTGAGTT
>JBELHI010000173.1:0-3557 GCA_042091475.1 Alteromonadaceae bacterium | reverse complement strand
TAATTGTTAAGGATTGCCAAACAGAGCCGCCATTCCGTGGATTAACCCGCCGTTGTGGCCAAGAGTTAGTGACTATTCGCACACCCCAAATGAAGGGTGCCAGTGGCTTTATGAGTAAGGTGTTTGGGATTTTAGATGAGCACGATATCAGTGTTGATTTGATCACTACCTCAGAAGTAGCGGTTGCTCTCACCTTTGACCAACCATTGACCTCAGCAAACGGCGGAAATACGGGTGAAAGCGCAATTAATCAATTGCGACAATTTGCTGAAGTACATATAGACAAAGACCTGGATTTAATTACGGTTGTTGGTAACCACCTAGAGTCCACACCGGGCGTGTCTGCAAAGATTTTTTCTGCCTTAGAGCAACACAATATTCGTATGGTTTGCTACGGGGCAAACCCACACAACCTGTCATTTTTAGTTGATGACAGTGACAGCGCTGAAATTATACAAAAGTTACATCGCGTGCTAATTGAAAATACCTAGGGGCTTGGTTAGCCAAGCCGCTGTTTGAAGTCTTCATAGCTGAACTGCCTAACCAGTTCAAACTCGTCATTACTGTGAATAAGACCTATGTGAGGGTGTTGAACGCCGTTGAAAAACGTGGTTTTTACCATGGTGTAGTGGGCCATATCTTCAAATATAATTCGGTCGCCGGGTTGCAGAGGTTCGGCAAAACTGTAATCACCAATCACGTCACCCGCTAAACACGAGTTACCACCCAGTTTATAGTTAAATTCTTGGACATTCACTTCATCACTATGACGCACCGCTGGGCGGTACGGCATTTCTAACACATCGGGCATGTGCCCGGTTGCTGATATATCAAGTATGGCAATATCGCCTTGGTTGTGTACCACATCAACCACTTCACTGAGCAAAAAACCGGTTTGCCATGCTACTGCAGAGCCTGGCTCCATAATGATATGTAAATTAGGATATTTGGCTTTGAATCCTTTAAGGCTACGAATCAAATGCTCAACATCATAATCACTCGCCGTCATCAAGTGCCCGCCACCTACGTTTAACCATTTCAGTGATGGTAACCATTGGCCAAAGCGTTTATCAATAGCGTCTAGGGTGCGCTCAGTCGCGTGAGAGTCACATTCACACAAGTTATGTACATGGAAGCCCTCAATACCGGATAAGTCTTTACCTACAAGCTCCTCAGCACGAATACCTAGGCGTGAACCTGGAGCGCTGGGATCATATAACGGGGTATCCGCTTCTTGGTGTTCTGGATTGACTCTGATGCCTGCAGAAATACCCTCGCGCAGTATTTGTACTTTATAGCGATTCCATTGGCTAAGACTATTGAATGAAATGTGGTTCACCAATGGCAACAACGCATCAATATCCTCTTGCTTGTACGCAGGGGCGTAAGCATGTACTTCTTTATCAAACTCATAACGGGCTAGTTTCGCTTCCCATACTGAGCTTGCGGTACAACCTTTCAAATACTGCTTCACCAAGTTAAACGTAGGCCAAGTAGAAAAACCTTTTAAGGCGAGAATGATATCAACATCGGCTTGCTCCTGAACGTACTTCATCAGTTCAAGATTGGCTTCAAGCTTGCTCATTTCAATAACATAACAGGGCGAGGGAATGGCGTCATAAGACATGATAGGAGTACCTAGGTAAAGTCTAACAATGGCGGTACATCAAATTACGTATGATGTACCGCGATGGGATTACTTTTTAAATGGACTTTCACACTCCATGACATGCCAAGGCAAGCCATGTTGATTTAGCATGTCCATGAAAGGATCAGGATCAAATTGCTCCATATTCCAAACCCCAGGCTTTTTCCACGTACCGTCAAGCATGAGCGCTGCACCAATCATGGCAGGTACACCCGTGGTATAGGATACCGCTTGAGCACCCACTTCATCATTACACACTGCATGCTCACAGTTGTTGTAAATAAAGATGGTTTTTTCCTGGCCGTCTTTGATGCCAGTAATGTAGGTACCAATACAGGTCATGCCGGTATAACCCTCAGCGAGTGAGCCTGGATTAGGTAATACCGCCTTTAAGAACTCTAACGGCACAATTTGTTGGCCTTGGTAATCAATTGGCTGAATAGATGTCATACCAATGCCTTCAAGCACACGTAGATGGTTCAGGTAGGCTTCACCAAAGGTCATCCAGAAACGGGCGCGCTTTATGGTTGGAAAGTGCTTCACTAGTGATTCAAGTTCCTCATGAAACATCAAGTATGATGCCCGCTCCCCAATGTTCTGGTAATGCAGATCTTCACGTACGCTTAGGGGGTCAGTTTCTTTCCATTCACCGTTTTCCCAAAATCGTCCACGTTGAGTAATTTCACGGATATTGATTTCAGGATTAAAGTTTGTGGCAAAGGCTTGACCGTGGTCACCGCCGTTACAGTCCACAATATCTAAGTAGTGGATTTCATCAAAGTAATGTTTGGCGGCATAGGCTGTGTATACATTGGTTACACCTGGATCAAACCCTGAACCAAGTAGCGCCATAATACCTGCTTTTTGAAAACGCTCTTGGTAAGCCCATTGCCAAGAATATTCAAATTCAGCTTTGTCTTTGGGCTCGTAATTTGCGGTATCTAAATAATCCACACCGGTTTCTAAGCAGGCATCCATAATAGGTAAATCTTGATAAGGTAGTGCTAAGTTAACAACCAAATCAGGCTTCACCTTACGGATAAGCTCAGCAACTTGACTCGCATCATCCGCATCGACTGCAAACGTACCTTTAACGCGATCAATACCGCACGCTTGTTGTAGCGCTTCACATTTGCTGACGGTGCGGCTAGCAAGATATATTTCATTAAAACGCTCAGGCAAGCGGGCACATTTTTTTACCGTTACGCCGGCGACACCACCAGCACCAATGATTAATACTCTGGACATTGTTTGATCCTTAGAGACTGAAAATTTTTTGCGATTGTAGGGTTAATTGTTGGTAATGCAACAAAAAAATGATTAAACCATTGGATTATTACATTGTCACATCACTACGACTCACTAAGGATATTAGATGACGGATACTGATATTGCTAGCCAATGGATATTAGCTAGCCATAGTTTTATCTCGTCTGAGTGATGGGGGCTTAACGGTCGGATATTTTAATATCCCTGACTAAACGTATGTGACGCTCCGTCACACTTGCCCTGAGAAACTCCAAACCATCAGAGAAATCAATAATACGCGCAATATTCTCAGTATCTCTGTAGGGAGTAGAGGTCCAATAAATAGCTGATGGTGTATCCGGGAATACCACCAGCGATATGGCAGGCTCGGCACAAGCACGCTCCACAATCGTATCTAATTCTTTAATGTTTGGTAGCCGCCAATCACTAAAGGATGCCATGGTTTTGTTCTTAATTACGCCATCAAGTGCAGTTTTCCACGTTGAAAATTTTTCCGCAGGACCAGAGCAGTTATTGTCAATAAGAGTTTGTCCAACAGAGCAACGCATCCACATCAAGCCGGTGGTAATATCTGTCACGGTTTGTCCATTGATGAGGAATTGGTCATCAGAATATGATCTTGTCATATTTGAATTACACT
>JBELHI010000172.1:0-3633 GCA_042091475.1 Alteromonadaceae bacterium | reverse complement strand
TTGACCTTAGATACGATAAAAGTTGATAAAAGCTTTGTCTTGGGTATCATCGATAATCCAATTAATGTCGCAATCATTGAAGCCATAAATATTATTGCTGATGCTATGAATGCTAATGTGGTAGCCGAAGGTATTGAAACGCAACAGCAGTTGCGCAGTGTAAAAGAGTCTAATGTTAATATTGGACAAGGCTTTCTGTTTTCTCCAGCGGTACCTTTTACTGAATTCTTAGCTATGTGCGGGAAAAACTATTTTAGTGATTGCGTTGAGCAGAGTAATGTTGTTCAAACATTAAATGCGGACTACAAACAGCGCAGTAAAAACCTATAACAATAAAGAGACGTTTAAATGATTGCAGACACGCTAAGGACCAGTGGAAATTTTCTCACTCTATCACGACGCCACCCTGACTTATTTTCAAACCCCTTAACGTTTAACTTAGCCAACGGTACCCACGTTAGTATTATTGCGCCCGGTATTATCTGCTTTGAACCCGATAATTATTGGCATTGTGATATTGTATTGTCGTCTGCTATTCACGGTAACGAAACCGCACCAATAGAAATCTGTGATGATTTAGTTCAACGTATTCTGAAAGAAGAATTATTATTGGCCCATCGAGTGCTATTTGTGTTTGGTAATTTACCGTCAATAGATATAGAACAGCGGTTCGTTGATGAAAACATGAACCGGCTATTTGCTGGACGATATAATCAGTCGCCCGGCTTAGTTAATCCCGAACGCTTGCGAGCAAAGCAATGTGACGAAGCTGTGGTTTGGTTTTTTAACCAAGTAAGTTCAGATGGACGGAAACGCTTCCACTATGACTTACACACCGCTATTCGCGCGTCTAAACGCAATACCTTTGCTGTGTATCCATTTACCGATGGTATTGCTCACAGCAAAGAAGTGCTGACGTTTATGGCTGATTGTGGTGTTAACACTATTCTCTTATCCTCAAGCGCTACTACGACCTTTAGTTACAATTCATGGCAACAGTTTGGTGTTCATGCAATGACAGTAGAGTTAGGTAAAGTCATGCCATTTGGTGAGAATGACATGTCGAAATTTGCCAAAGCAAAAGCGTCTATTGAAGCGTTAGTATCTGGTACTTATCAATCCAGAGATTATAACCCTGAAGAAATGGAAATATTTGAAGTCAGTCAGGTGGTCACCAAACACGCAGAGGATTTTGAGCTTCACTTTTCTGAACAAACACCCAACTTTACCGCGTTTCCAATAGGTACGGTGGTTGCCTCTGACAGTATTGAAATTACAAAAATTAAACATCTCGGCGAAGCCATTGTGTTTCCCAATTCAAAAGTGAAATTGGACGAAAGAGCCATGCTGATGGTCGCGCCAGGAACAATTATTGAGTAAGCCGATAACAGCGATTTTAGTACGATAAAAAGGACAAGGACATGTTTGAATTAGATCAACGTTTGAAAAATGATTGTGTGGTAGTAGGGGATTTGCCTCTGTCTACTGTACTACTGTCTGATAATGCTCAAGTACCTTGGATTATACTGGTGCCAAGGGTAGTAGATATTACCGAGATTATTGATTTAGATGGGCAACAACAGCAGCAATTGTGGCTTGAGTCAGCCATGGTTAGTCAACTATTACGAGATGAGTTCTGTCCTGACAAGCTCAATGTGGCGGCCATTGGTAATATGGTTCCACAACTGCATATGCACCATATCGCACGATTTAAAACTGATCCTTGTTGGCCAGCACCGGTGTGGGGAGCGTTACCATCAGCGCCGTATACTGAAGACGAAAAAAACGCGCGTGTAATGTTAATACGACGCGCGTTAGATGCTTTTATGTAAGCTGATGAGCCGTTAACAGGGAATTACCAAATTCCCTTTTCAGTATCACCCTGTATCTTACAATCACCATTTTTATACTCAACACTGCGCTTTTGTCGCAGCTTGTCAAAATAATCTTGGCTGATGCTCTTAATTGTCGGTGTCATCATAATAATAGCGGTGACATTGATCACAGTCATCAGGCCTAATGCCATATCAGCCATGGCCCAGACTGCCGGTAACGAGGCCAATGCACCCCATACAATCATTAGTAGATAGCCAACAGTGTAACTTGTCCTGCCATATTTATTGTCTAGTTTAAACATATGCAAATTACTTTCGCCATAGGCATAATTCGCGACCACCGAGGTAAACGCAAATAAGCCGATTGCAATGGCAACAAAGTGACCACCAATACTTCCTAAGTGAAACTCCATTGCCCCTTGTGTGAGGCGTATACCTTCCATTTGCTCGGCTTGACCAGCACCTGCAAGAAGAATGATTAGGGCGGAGCAAGTACATAGCACAAGGGTATCTAAAAACACGCCCAGCATCTGGACAAATCCTTGAGAGACCGGATGGTTCGGTCTTGGGGAAGCGCCTGCTGCAGCATGAGGTACGCTGCCAGAGCCAGCCTCGTTTGAATACAAGCCCCGTTGAATACCATTTTTTAGGGCTGCTGCAAGGGTTCCGCCAACGGCTTCTTCCAAGCCAAATGCACTGCGAACAATCATTATCAACAAGTCAGGCACTTGTTCAATATTAGCGATGGTGATACCCACAGTAACTAATACATAAATCAACCCCATGAAGGGCACAACATATTCTGCAAAGCGGGCAATACGGCGTAATCCACCGATAACAATAACGGCAGCGATAAGGGCAACGACTATACCAGTGGTCATTGGCGCAATATTGTAAGTGTTATTAAATGCATCACTGATGGTGTTGGTTTGAACAGCACTAAACACAAAGCCGTATCCAAAGAATAAGCACAGTGAAAAACTCACTGCTAGCCAAGGCTTTTGCAGGCCTTGCTTGATATAATAAGCGGGACCACCTCGGAATTCGCCGTGTTCGTCTCTCACTTTGTATAACTGACCTAGCACACTTTCAACATAACCGGTAGCCATACCAAGAATGGCGATAACCCACATCCAAAAGATAGCGCCAGGTCCGCCTAACGATATAGCCACGGCAACGCCAGCGAGATTACCAGTGCCCACACGAGCAGATAAGCTGGTACACAAGGCCTGAAATGAACTAATACCAGAATCATCAGAATGCGTGCTGCCGCGCATTATTGAGAACATGTGTTTAAAATAACGTAACTGAATAAAGTTGAGAGAGTAGGTGAACCAAACACCAGCGGCAACTAACAGAATAATAAGAACTTGACCATCACCCCAGAGGATGTTGTTGACGAAACTAACCAGTGTATCCATTTGATTTTCTTAGTGTCTAATTGAACACAGATAATATCGTTAGATGTCACCAGATTGCAAATCTATATTTCTAATATGCTAAGTATTGAACGCCGATATTACGGGCTTTTCTCAGGATTCATCTTGTGAAAACGTTTATTGCTTTGAACGCTAGATTGCGCGTTAGTTGGTGTGTGCGAAAGACTCATGCAGTATTTTTAAAGGGACTTGATAGGCTTTAGAGATGGCTGGGGTAGCTGGACTTGAACCAACGAATGGCGGGATCAAAACCCGCTGCCTTACCACTTGGCTATACCCCAATCATGTACTCTAATTGCGTTGTGATGGCTGGGGTAGCTGGACTTGAACCAACGAATGGCGGGATCAAAACCCGCTGC
>JBELHI010000171.1:0-3641 GCA_042091475.1 Alteromonadaceae bacterium | reverse complement strand
ACGATTCCTAAACAAGATGATTGATAATCACGGTAATTCAATGGCACCAATATCCGGTTTACCCTTTATAGGATTACCCAAAATATCATGGCTCAAACTAAGACCCAAATACAAACCTTTGGTGTCGTCTTTCAGTGCTGTTGGAAACAGTCCTTTATCCTTGACCAAGGTGGCATTTGTCGGTGTGTAGCCGGCCATTTTATCACCGTCTGGATTAACAAATTTAACGTCACCAATGAATGGGCTTTGATCTTTTATAGGTGCTGTATTGGGCCAACTTTGGCTGGTCAAAAACACGTTATTGCTAAACAGCACGCGTTTGTTTTTTGCCGAATTCTTGTCATCTGGTTTATATTGGTCGCCTTGCACATAGGCACTTGGCTTTACCACATGAAAGATATTGTTAGCCACGTACACGCCACTGGCTCGCTTGTCTATGGCGACTTTTGACACTATGTGTTCAGCCACATAAATGGTGTTGTTATAAAAGTAACTATTGAATGGCCCCTTGCGAGGGTTACTGCCATTATAACCGCTCAACCAAAACGTTTTACCCTCTTGAAATGCGTTGTTGACGCCTTTTATTCTGGCTCCGTCGTTAACGCTAATATTGTAGCGATACGCGGTATTGTAGTTATTGCCTAAAACCTCATAAAAACCACCCGCATTATGGGCGCTGTAATTGTATTGCACTATGATGTCGTTGCAATT
Organism: Alteromonadaceae bacterium; assembly: GCA_042091475.1. Lineage (GTDB taxonomy): Bacteria > Pseudomonadota > Gammaproteobacteria > Enterobacterales > Alteromonadaceae > CAXRGH01. The sequence goes on along the minus strand of JBELHI010000171.1, from coordinate 2,930 downwards.
GAAGTCAATATGTACACCCGCGGAGTCACCCGGACCATTAGCATGGGTAAACCGATTGCGTTCAATCAGTATGCGCTGACTGCTCCAGGTCCAAAGTCCACTGCCGCGGCCCCATTTGCGACTATCATCCTTGCTACCTGAATAACTCACGTCATTATTGGCAATGCGTGCGTCCCTCACACCACTCAATTGAATCCCTGGTCCACCGGTTTTAAATACGCGGTTGTTTAACACGTTAACCTGGTTAATATTCTTGTGTTTAGAAGTAAACTTTATCCCCGTGTGGGCGACATTACTGACGCTAGAATCTGCTATGACGAGATCGTTAATCACCGTATCGGCATTATTGTTAATCACACGAATGCCCCAACCGTAATGTTGCTTACCATTGGCGGTGTTAACTTCCTCCGCACCGCGCTGGTGTCCAGCGCCGTAATAAAACACGTCGTGGACATCAACGGATTTCAACCTGTAGCCGCTGTAATCGCCAGCCGTAGCGGTCTCATCTAACTTAATCAGTATTCCCACGCGCATATCGCGTTTGAAGTTGTCCCCAGTACCCTCAATCAATGGGGTGGATGCGGAGACTGCTAAGTGCTTTAAATGAATGTGCTGACTATTCAAAATTAATACGCCATTACGGCGTAATCCCGCATCAATACGCGCTTTACCCTTGCTAGCTCTTTTGCCATAAGTACTGACGATAATAGGTTGTTGCGCGGTACCTTTAAGTCCTTGTAGGGTTAATTGTCCAACGAAGGTTTGCCCTGCTGCGAATAGTAACTTGTCACCCGCTTGATAGGTTTGTTGACTAGCGCGAGCGATAGATCGCCACGCTTGTGCTGGTGATGTGCCACTGTGATCATCTGCACCATGAATAGACACGAAATAATCTTTGCCGTGGACATTCAGACAACAGCAAAGTGCCAATGCCCCTGCCATGTAGGTAATTATTTTCATTGTTTGAATACCTTGGAGACTTTTTTATCTATTGCTTTAAGTGGGCGGAAAATCGGATCTTTTAGGGATCTATTCCACGCTTCTAATTGCTGTTTCTGAGCTTGGGTAATTTTTCCCTGCTTGGTTGCCAAATTGTGCAGCTCACTGAGATCATTACTCAAATTATAGGTTTCAGCTGATACTCCACTAGTGATAATGGTTTTGGTATTGTGCTGACGAATGGTAAAAATTTGTTTGTCGTAATTACGCCAATACAAGGTTTCATGGGGCAAACCTTGCTTTTCACCTGATAGATAGGGAATTAAGTTAACGCCATCAAGGGGCTTGTCGTTATCAATCGGTGCCTTGGTGATGCCCACCATGGTGGCTAGAATATCTAACGAACTAACGGCAGGATCATAATCAACCCCAGCCGGTATTTTACCTGGCCACATGGCCGCAAATGGCACCCGTATGCCGCCTTCGGTGTATTCAGACTTATGTCCCTTCAATAGACCGTTATTTGATGCATTTCCCCTAGCGCCACCATTGTCTGATAGGAAAACCACTAAGGTATTATCAGCTACCCCTTGCTTATTCAGAGTATCTAATACACGTCCTACACCATCATCAACTGCGCTAATCATGGCTCCGTAGGTTTGGCGTTTTTTATCTTTAATATGCTGATTCCGTTGCAGATATTCCTCACTGGCTTGCAGTGGTGCATGGGGCGCATTATAGGCTAAGTACAAAAAGAACGGTTGCTTGCCCTGCTTCTCAATAAACTCCACGGCCTTGTGTGATAGTTCGTCTGTTAAGTATTCGTCAATCTCTACTACCTGGTCATTTTCTAATAATTTAGTCTTGTACCAACTCCACGGCTCTTTAGCCTCATTGATGCTTTGGTAAGTCAATTCCTCAGGAAAATAACGGTGGCCACCAGATAAGAAGCCATAAAAGTAATCAAACTCACGGCGATTAGGGTGAAATTGTGGATGGGTACCCATATGCCATTTACCAATGATACCAGAGGTATAACCCAGCGGTGCTAGTACCTCTGATATCATATTTTGCTCCAATGGCATACCTGAGGTAGTATCACTTGGGTCAATCACCGGATTGCGACCAAATCCAAACTTGTCCTGATAACGCCCAGTTAGCAAGCCTGCACGGCTGGGACCACAAACGGCATAAGTCACATAACCATTAGTAAAACGTGTGCCACCCTCTGCAATGCGGTCAATATTGGGTGTCATTATGTCCTTACTTCCATTAAAGCCAACGTCAGAATAGCCCTGGTCATCGGTCAAAATAACCACCAAATTTGGCTTTTCTGTCGCCTGTGAACATACACTGGCAAGCATAAAACCAACGGTGAAACTGACAGAGATTAATTGTTTAAGCATGGCTTTATTCCTCAACTGTTACACTAGGCAAAAAGGTAAATTCAAAATCATAGGGTTGGGCAGCAATTCGGTATTCTGGGTGAGGTAAGGCTCCCCAGCTATTGTCCCCGCCAACGCCCATGTGTTTGTGATCAAGACGCAGAGTAACCGCTGACTTGTGTTCAACATCGGCACTGTGTAATGGCACCTTAGAGATATCCAATAAATCAAATTTTTCTAGGGGTAGCGCTGAAAAAGCGAACAATTGGTCAGAAAGCACGGTTAACTCAAGTCCGTCAGCACGCAGTGAGAGTTTGCGAGTATCTGAATGCGTCCCTGACTCTTGAGGCCGAGAATAGTCGTGGAGCTGCTCACTCACTTGCGCCTCATATTGTCCAACGGCTGCACTGTGCTTGCGGTCAATATAATTTTCATGGGGGCCACGGCCATACCAATTAAAACTTTGAAATGCCTGATTAAGTTGCAAATGAATACCCATTCTAGGGATAAAAGGCAAGTCTGACTGGTTAGGTGTAAACTCCGCGGATACTTTTAAACTACCGTCGCCGTGCATTGCGTAGGTTAACGCCATCGTGGCTATATCAT
>JBELHI010000170.1:2049-3799 GCA_042091475.1 Alteromonadaceae bacterium | reverse complement strand
AGTGTGATGCCAAAGAACCATTGAGGCATCAATAAGAGTACCGCAAAATTGTGAGTATATGGTAGATAACTTGCACTGATCCCCGTGACTTCATTGACTAGGCTAGCGGCATTTACGAGGGAAAAATTAAGTATGACGGCATAGAAAAAAATGATGATAAGTTTTCCACTTGGCTTATCCCATAGGCTAGTGAGTTTTGGCCAAAACTCACTCAGTAATATATATCCTGCAACCAGCACTGCCAAAGTATTAAACTGAAAGGGATAAAACAGTAATAGCGCTAATCCATAGCCCTTTTGTAAGGAGGATAAACGTTGGGTCCATAAGATGTGCAGGTAACTTTTAACCAGTGAATAGCGATATTGACAATAGCCAACAAACTGACTAATTTTGGCGCCAAGTATTGATAAAGAATGTTGCCACTGACTAATTGGTTTGTGATGAGAGATTTTTGCCATGAAATAGAGTCCATTTTGAATTGAACGTTATGAGTGAATAAGCTAGTTAGCGAGTTGAGATGTTGATTACGCCAGTTAAGTAACGCTTGGCAAATCCACTTATAATTGCGTTGTTATCACGTAACTGACAACCGAGTATGCCTCCTCTTTGTGAGGCTTGGTAGGCTACCAGCGTATCCTTTGCTAATTTTTGTGACCAGAAGGGCGCAAGTGTTGTGTGTATAGAACCCGTGACTGGATCCTCTCTACCGTCTTCCGTTGCCATAAAATATCGGCTGATAAAGTCATATTTATCACCTGCAGCGGTAACACAAATATCATAATCTAATCCCCTTGCTAGTGATGTGTCACAACGAATATTGTGAATGGTCTCGGCATCACTATAAATTGCATAATAAGCTTGTTCATCGCGATACACTGCATCAGGCGACACAGATAAGCAGTCTTGTATCAGGGCAGGGACATCCTCTAAGGGGAGCATATGTCGCTGAGGAAAAACCATATGTAGTTGTCCACCCACACTCTTGGTGACAGTGAATTCGCCCACCGCATTAGCACTGAACCGCAAGCTGTCGCGGGTAGGGTCTGCCTCAAATAACACAAATGCAGATGCCAAACTGGCGTGTCCGCAAAAAGGAATTTCGGCATGGGGTGAAAACCAGCGGATGGCAATAGCGCTGTCACTTGGTACCACAAACGCGGTTTCAGACAGGTTATTTTGAGCCGCTATTTGCTGCATGGTCTGGGTAGGAAGGAATGCATTTAATGGCACTACCGCCGCAGGATTACCAGCAAAATTATGCTGTGTAAACGCGTTGATTACGTGAATGTCATAAGTCATTATCGCATCCTTCCTAGGGTATATCCGTGGCGTGTTACTTACTAATACGCTTATATTTTAAGCGGTGTGGCTCAACAACATCTTGTCCGTAGGTTTTCTTCAACCAGGCTGAATAATCTGTGTAGTTACCTTCGTAAAAGTTAATTTGACCTTCATCCCGATAATCTAAGATGTGGGTAGCTACACGATCTAAGAACCAACGGTCGTGGGAAATTACCATGGCACAACCAGGAAATTCTAGGATGGCATTTTCTAATGCTCTAAGGGTTTCAACATCCAAGTCATTGGTTGGCTCATCCAGTAGTAATACATTACCGCCACTTTTCAGAAGTTTTGCAAGATGTACTCGGTTACGCTCACCACCCGACAGATCTTTGATGAATTTTTGTTGGTCGTTACCTTTGAAATTAAAGCGGCTGACATAGGCGCGACTGTTTAATTCAAAATTTCC
>JBELHI010000170.1:0-1949 GCA_042091475.1 Alteromonadaceae bacterium | reverse complement strand
GACATTCTTGCTTTGCTTTTCGCTTGACGGCCTTTGGGATTGCTGCGAACCCAGTCTAGTTCTTGTTTGATAGACTTTTGGCGGGCATTTTCAGCGCGCTCTTCCTGCTCTAATCTTGCGTCTTTTTGTTCTAGCCAAGAAGAATAGTTGCCTTCCCAAGGGATACCATGGCCACGGTCTAATTCTAAGATCCAGCCGGCGACGTTATCAAGGAAATAACGGTCGTGGGTAATTGCTACAACGGTCCCTTCGTAATCGTGTAAAAAACGCTCCAGCCAGGCGACTGATTCTGCGTCAAGGTGGTTGGTAGGCTCATCGAGCAATAGCATGTCTGGCTTTTCAAGTAACAGCCGACATAACGCGACACGACGACGCTCACCACCTGAAAGTTTGCTCACATCAGCATCCCAAGGCGGAAGGCGCAGTGCATCTGCGGCGCGTTCTAGGGCATTGTCCAGATTGTGTCCGTCTTTACTTTGAATAATGGCTTCTAATTGACCTTGCTCCTTTGCCAGGGCATCAAAGTCAGCATCTGGGTCGGCATAGGCAGCATACACTTCGTCTAGCCTTACTAGGGCATTTTTTACGTCTGCTACAGCTTCTTCAATATTACCGCGCACGTCTTTCGATTCATCTAATTGTGGTTCTTGTGGGAGGTAACCAATTTTTAGTCCTGGTTGTGGTCTTGCTTCGCCCTCAAACTCTTTATCCACACCGGCCATAATACGTAACAAGGTTGATTTACCCGAGCCGTTAAGACCGAGCACGCCAATTTTTGCGCCCGGAAAGAAACACAGAGAAATATCTTTAAGGATTTGTTTTTGCGGCGGTACGATCTTACCTACACGCGACATGGTGTATACGTATTGTGACATGGTTTTTGATTTTCCAAGGTTATTTGTCATCTAGTGTAATTGCTAGGACAAATGCACTCAAGGAGAATGCGCTATTTTTCCACTCTGGTGATGATCTTATGCGGATATAATCAGTGCAGACTTAGCTTCTTGTCACGTCAACAAACAGTTTTAGTTTTTGGCCGGGTTTGAGATAGCGTTTAGCACTGAGGCTATTCCATTTCAATATTTCATTGACCGTTAGGTTAAATTTACCGGCAATACGGGACAGTGAGTCACCACGGCGGACGGTGTAAGTCAGTTTGCGAATAATACTGTCGGCATTTGTTTTACTTGATGTTGAGCTCCAAATCACCAATGACATTCCTGGCCTTATTGGGTCTTTCGGCGCTAACTGATTCCATTTGGCTAAACTTGTGAGTCCCACACCGTAATGACGGCTTAAATCCCACAAGGTATCACCGGAGACAACCTTGTGGGTTAACTTGATTTGTCCTTTGGGTGTGTTTTGTGTCTTAGCTAAGCGTTGTTGTTGGGTCAGTTTGTAATCTTCTAAAGCCTTTACTGCTACTGGTATCATTAGGTATTGGCCAATACCGATGGTGTCCGATGACAGCTGATTTACGTCCATGATCACCTGTTTTGTGGTTTGATAGTTAACGGCCAATTTGCTCAGACTTTCACCACTGACAACCTTGTGGCGGGTCCAATTAACTCGCTGTTTGCGTGACAGCATATCCAAGCCCTGAGAGAATAGCGCTTGGCTAGTAATGGGTATGAGCAGTTCATGATGACCGTCTGGGTCAGTCGCCCAGCGGTTAAAGCCAGGATTTAGCCGGTGTAAATGGTCCAGAGGGATTTTTGCTAGCCCTGCAGCAACAGACAAATCAATTTGACTACTCACATTGACGGTTGTCAGGTATGCTTGGTTATCTATGTGTGGCCAGTTGAAGTTGTAGCGAACGCAGTCTTTTAATAGTGATGCCAGGGCCAATAATTTGGGGACGTAATCTTTTGTTTCTTTTGGGAGGTTGAGATGCCAGAAGTCGGTAGGTTTACCTTGTTCCTTGTTTTTTCTTATCTCTCGCCTGACTC
>JBELHI010000169.1:0-3801 GCA_042091475.1 Alteromonadaceae bacterium | reverse complement strand
GTTACCAATAAAGCAAGTCATCACGAATTCAGAGCTTGAAATCGACCTAAGCCAATCGGCTTTCACTGAAAAAGGCACATTAATAAATTCTGGTGATTTTGATGGCTTAGACTTTGACGCTGCATTTGCTCAAATTACTGGGTATTTGGAAGACAAGGGCTTGGGTAAGAAAACAGTCAATTACCGCCTTCGTGACTGGGGAGTATCTCGCCAACGCTATTGGGGTACGCCCATTCCTATGCTCAATCTTGAGAACGGCGAATCAGTCCCTGTTCCGTCGTCTCAGTTGCCGGTAAAGTTACCCGAAGATGTAGTAATGAATGGAGTTACTTCACCGATCAAGGCTGACCCTGAATGGGCAAAGACAACATTTGACGGCCAACCTGCGTTACGTGAAACCGATACGTTTGACACCTTTATGGAATCATCTTGGTATTATGCTCGCTATTGCTCAGCGATGAACAATGACGTCATGTTAGATCCTGCCCAAGCTAATTATTGGTTACCTGTTGATCAGTACGTAGGGGGTATTGAACACGCCATTTTACACTTGTTGTATTCCCGATTTTTCCACAAACTACTCAGGGATGAGGGTCTAGTAGCATCTAACGAGCCTTATAAACGCTTGTTGTGTCAAGGCATGGTATTGGCGGATTCATTCTTCCGTAAAAATGAAGACAATAGTACGACTTGGTATAGCCCAGCCGATATAGAAATTACTAAAGACGACAAAGGGCGTGTTATATCTGCCATACTAAAATCTGACGGTCAGCCAGTTGAACACGGTGGCATGACCAAGATGTCAAAATCTAAAAATAACGGTATTGACCCGCAACAAGTCATTGATATCTATGGTGCTGACACCATTCGTCTATTTACAATGTTTGCTGCGCCTCCTGAGCAAACATTAGAATGGGTAGAATCAGGTGTAGAAGGCGCTAACCGTTTCCTCAAACGTGTTTGGAAACTGGTGGTAGAACACAGTGAGCTGGGCCACAGCTGCTCGGTGGATGTAGCTGACCTGTCTAGCCAGCAAAAGTCACTTCGACGCACGGTACACAAAACCATTGCAAAAGTGTCTGATGATTTAGGCAGAAGACAAACGTTTAATACGGCTATTGCAGCGGTTATGGAACTACTTAACCATTTACAAAAAGCGCCACAAGTAAACGACAGTGATCGCGCGATTATGGGTGAAGCATTACTCGCAATGCTGAAGATGCTTAACCCTATTACACCTCACATTTGTCAAACTTTGTGGACTAAGTTAGGCTACAAAGGCAGCATTGAGTTTAGCTCATGGCCTGAGGCCGACGCCGACGCTCTGGTAGAAGACGAAAAACTCATTGTTATTCAAGTCAACGGAAAAGTCAGAGCTAAAATGACTATCGCGGCAGATACCGCCGGGGATGTTGTTGAATCAATGGCACTAGAGCAAGACAATGTTAAAAGTTTCACGGATGGCAAAACCGTTCGTAAAGTTATTTATATACAAGGTAAGTTAGTTAACATCGTAGCTAATTAACAAATATAGGATAGTTTATGCGCACTTATGTAAGTTTAGTCTTGCTATTATTGGTTATTGGACTCTCTGCTTGTGGTTTTAAGCTCAAGCAAGATTGGACACTAAACGATACTAACAACACCATTAAATTGGCTGCAGTAAGCGCGCAGAAGCCTATGAACAAGACGTTACGTCGATATCTGGCAGCACGTGGTGTAGAAATTGCGTCTTCGACAGATGAAAACGTTGCAGAAATAACCGTAATCAATGAATCATTGGAAAGGCGCTTATTGTCTTTGTTCTCTAACGGGCAAGTGGCTGAGTATGACTTGATTTTTAATGTTTCATACGCCATCCAGTTACCCAGTGAAGAAAGTATGTTGTATGAATATCAAGAAATAAGACAATACCAAGATGACCCTGACAGAGCCCTTGCAAAGTCAAAAGAACGCAACGTCATTGTGAAAAAAATGCGAGAAAAAGCATGCACGGCTATTTTGCGCCGCTACATCGGCGTCACTGCACAGCAGTCCCGCTAGTATGAACGTTTACAGCAATCAATTTAACCAACAGGTTGAACGTAATGGTTTAGCGCCGTTCACCATGATATTCGGTGATGAGCCACAACAAAAGTTTGATTGTATTGAAATAATAAGAACAGCCGCCAAGGCAGCTGGGTTTGATGAACGTGAGTGTTTCACCGCAGACAAACAGTTTGATTGGCAGTCATTGCTTGATAGCGGTATGAATTTGTCTCTTTTTGCCAGTAAAAAATTAGTTGAAATTGAAATACCAGATGGCAAGCCTGGCGCCATTGGCAGTAAAGCGCTAATACAACTGACGCAACAGCCAGTTGAAGACACGATTTACTTGGTGCACGGTGGCAAGATTGGAAAAGAGGTTCAGAAAACCAAGTGGTACAAAGCGTTTGACCAACAAGGTGTCTCAACCACCTGCTATCCCCTAGAAGGCAAGCGTTTCGAGCAATGGATACAACAGCGATTTAGTCAACAGCAACGCTCCGCAGATCAAGATTCAGTCGCATTTATTGCTGATTTCTGTGAAGGTAATATGCTCGCAGCAGCACAAGAAATTGAGAAACTGTGTATATTGTCAGATAAGCCTCAATTTGAATATTCTTGGGTAAAGACTCAGTGTTCTAATCATTCCCGTTTTAATGTGTTTCAGCTGGTTGATACGTTGTTAAACGGCGATAGCACTCGGGCCATAAAAATTCTGTCTAGGTTAGAGAGTGAGGGTATTGAAGCCAATCAAATACTTTGGTTTTTAATTAAAGAATCAAATACCTTGCGAACCATTCACAGTCAGCAATCACAAGGAAAGAGCCTGACAGCAATATATTCAGAATTACGTATCTGGTCGTCTAAGCAGGCCATGTATGCCAGCGCTTTACAACGGGTCAATGTTGAACTTTTGGAGCAATTACAAGCAAAACTCAGCGCCCTCGATGTGGCGATGAAGTCAATGGTGCTTCCAAGACCCTATATTGAGCTAGTCCATGTCAGTCTTTTATTTTGTGGTTATGACTTAACCACAATTGCCCTTGATTATGACCAGTAATAAAACAAAATTAGGCATTGTCGGCGGTACATTTGATCCCGTTCACAATGGCCATGTAAATACGGTCGTTCATGCTGCGGAAAAGTTGGCGATTGACAATGTTATTTGGATACCGTGTAAGATACCGCCCCATAAACCAGCACCCGCCAGTAGCGAGAAGCAGCGTCTCACCATGCTTAATTATGCCCTTGCGTCATTGAGTAATCACTCCGTGTCTACCTGGGAACTAGAGCAGCCTCAGACGTCTTATTCTTATCATACTATCAACTATTTACGGGCTGAGAATCCTGACTCCGAACTGTATTTTTTTATGGGCGACGACTCACTATTGAATTTTACCCAGTGGTATCGATGGCAGGAAATTATTGCACAATGTCATCTTGTCGTCAGTCATCGGCCCGGCGTCAACTTAACGGCCCCCCCTGCTGAATTATTATCAATAATTCAAAAAGATAGACAAAACCCGAGGGGCAACACAGGACATATATATAGCTTTAATGCGGTCTCTCACGACATTAGTTCAACAAGAATACGTGAGGAGATACACGAAAATATTAAGTTACAAGATAATCTACAGCAAACTGTGTATAATTATATCGTAGAACAGCAGTTATATTTAAACGTGAATGAATGAGGTAAACGTTGAAACCATCACAAATGAAAGAATTTATTATTGATAAGATTGAAGATTTAAAAGGAAGAGATATTCAAATCTT
>JBELHI010000168.1:0-3833 GCA_042091475.1 Alteromonadaceae bacterium | reverse complement strand
CCATTTAATTTACCCCAAAATACCCGTGTGATCCAAGCAAGCACTACCAAACTGAAAACAATCAACACCCGTTTTTCTTGGCTCTTCCAGCGGCTAATTGAGGGTAATGGGATGGGTTTAATTGCTGGCAGACGGAACGTTAATATCCCTAACATAATGGGTAATGCCACCAAGACCACGGGCAGACCAATGGCCATCCATTCAGTAAAACTCATTTCTTGCCCTGTGGTTTGCTCATATACACTCATGAATATGACATTGGGGGGCGTGCCTATGGGTGTGGCAATACCGCCAATACTAGCACCATAGGCAATAGCCAATAACACGCTCATCGTAATACGGGGGTTGGCTATTTGAGCCACTATGGCCATGGCCATGGGCAGCATCATCAGGGTGGTCGCGGTATTAGAAATCCACATACTTAAAAACGCAGCAGTAATGGCAAAACTGATGACCAATCCACGGGCTGAATTACCGCCCGTAATGCGCAACATATAAACCGCAAAGCGTTGATGAAGATTAGACTTTTCAATCCCCTTGGATAGCATAAACGCAGCCATCAATAAAATAATTACTGGGGAGCCCAGTGATAGGGCTGCGTCCTTGTGACTCAATACGTTACCCAAAGGCAATAATACAAAGGGGATCAGTGAGGTCACCGGAATGGGTAATGCTTCAGTCATCCATAACACCGCGGTGAGCACAGTCACCGCAGCAGTCCAGCTTAGCACCGCAGGGTGACCATAGCTATTGAACAGCCCGTAACTCAACACTGCCAGTGCTAACCCAAGTAATAGTACCTTTGGCTTAATCACGAGATAAACCTGCCAAATCAGCACTCAACTGCTGCCATGCTTGGTTGTCCCGCAATTGATTAAAGTTGATAGTTTGCTGACTTTTCATTGTTGCTAACCGAGCGTTTGCGTCAATCTGGCCTTTGTAACCGTCAAGGGCACTCACAACACTCGCTTGATCATTACAAATTAATGCCATATCACAACCAACGGACAAGGCCGCGGTTAAGCGTTCAATAATATCACCCGCGCTATGGGCTGCGGTCATGGATAAATCATCTGAGAAAATAACACCATTGAAATTCATTTGTTGGCGAAGAATTTTACGTATCCAAATATCTGAGAATCCCGCCGGCTTGTCATCAACATTGGGGTAAATCACGTGGGCCGGCATAACCGCGTCCAATAATCCCATGCGGTGAATGGCAACAAAGGTTTTCATGTCTAAATTAAAGATATCATCTGCGCTGCGCTCATCAATGGGTAAAGCAATGTGAGAATCCGCAACCACTGAGCCATGACCAGGAAAATGTTTACCCGTGGCTTTCATGCCTGCGCGGTGCATACCGCGAATAAACGCACTGGCAAGTACCACAACAACATCAGCATCTGTGTGAAATGCTCTATCACCAATCACGGTAGACAAGCCGTCAATATCCAGTACCGGAGCAAAACTGAAATCAATACCGCAGGCTAACACCTCAATGGCCATCAACCAACCTAATTGCTCTGCCCGCTCACTGGCCTGCTGTAGATTCCCATCTGCTGATTTGTAAATATCACTCATGGCGGGAATAGCAGAAAAGCCCTCTCGAAAACGCTGTACACGACCACCTTCATGGTCAACGCTAATTAACAACGGACGCTGTGTCGCAGCACGAATTTGAGCGGTCAAATCCGTGAGTTGCTCAATTTCGGCATAATTACGGGAGAATAAGATGACACCACCAACCAAGGGGTGGTTTAGCATATCCTTTTCTTCAGGAGACACCTGATGTCCTTCTAAATCAATCATTAATGGCGACATGAAAGCACTCTTTAATAGTAAAAACCCTATCATACCTAAGATCTTGTTGATGAAAAGCCCCCAATGTCATCTTTACATTGATGATTTTAACAACAAGTATCGAGCTACCACGCTGTTTGACACCTTGATAATTATGATGGCATATACTTTTTCAGTGTAAATCTAATGACAGTTTAGATTTAAATACTTGGACTGAGAATGACAACAAACCAAACTGTGGAGGGGACTGAAGCATAACGGCAATAGTTTATTTTGCGATTGTTCGTCATCAGGGTAATATTGGCGATAAATAAGCGTTAACCTAATTAACTGTCCAGTGGACAGTTGAGTTAATTATTGAATTCATTGAGGTAAATATGATCACCGTAGAAAAAGATTCAACCGCAGAAGAAATATTCATCCACGGCACGCCAGAAGAGATTAGAGATTTTGCCAAAAAGCTTTGGGATATATCAGTCAAGGGCGACACCAAAGGAAAGCAAACGGAGCAGTTAACAACAAAGGATGAACTATCTTCAAAACTCAAGGGTGAGTCCCATAAGCATACCGTGGTAAAGAAATTAAGTATTTATTGTCGCGCTGACTAATAAAGCTAATGTGAAAAATGTATCAAGGGGTAGATATTGGTTTAGTTTGAAAGGATTTTACATCGCTTGTGAGATTAATTTTTCTCTCAATGATTGCCTTTATTAGTAAACGCCATTATGCTCCTTGCTTTATTGTGTGATTATAAGGAAAACCGCCATGTTCGTAGTGATTTTTGGAAAATCTGCCTGCCCTTTCTGCGTAAGAGCAAAAGACGTCTGTGACACCTTGGCAGAACAACGCGATGACTTTAAATATCGCTATATTGATATTGTTGAAGCTAACATTAGCAAAGCTGATTTAGAAAAGACCGTGGGTAAGCCTGTTGAAACGGTACCACAAATCTTTGTTGACGAAAGCCACGTCGGTGGTTTTACTGAATTTGAAGCTTACGCCAAAGAAAACCTTGGGTTATACGCTGAATAAGCTAGCTTTAAAGAAATACTTAACAAGGGGAACCCTATGCGCATTTGTGGCGTTGAAATTAAAGGCAGTGAAGCAGTCATTGCTTTACTAGAGCTTAAAGATGGCCTGTTTTTGGTACCGGATTGTAGAGCCAGAAAAGTGGCCATTGACCTGCCTGACACCAGTGAAAACATTCAAGCTTTTCAGTTTGCCTTTAAACAATTGATGAAAGACTATCATGTCGATCAAGTCGTCATTAAATCAAGGCCAACCAAAGGTAAATTTGCCGGTGGTGCTGTTGGATTTAAGATCGAAGCCGCTATTCAATTGATTGAAGGATTGGAATCATTGGTATTTCCGTCACAAGAAATTAATGCGTCAATCAAACGTACCCCTTTGCAAGTATTAGCTCGGGATGCGGGGCTAAAGCAATTTCAAGAATTAGCCTACAACACGGCATATGCGTACTTGGTTAAACCAACTGAAGAGCAATTACTTGCAGAAGCGCGTAAAAAAGAAGCCAAAGAGATCTGGGAGCAAAGCCAGCAGTCGTAATGGTCATTGTTTTGGGGGCGCCTGCCCCCAAAGAATTAATCAACCTGGTAACGGGTTAATGCAAATGAAAAATAAACAATACTTGCAAACATAATCACGTACGGCATACCATCATTACCTAATTGCTCAATTGCAATGCCAATACAAAGCACCCCTACTGCACCACCAATACTTTCCATCAGTGAATAACCCGCATTAGATGTGATCAATTCATCACCTTTTTTGTGTTTCTCGCCCACCAAGGCCAGTGATACCGAGTAAATACCGGCAATAACGCCGCCCCAAATAAATACTAAAATGTACGCATTGACAGGCGTGTAAATAGCAATTGGCAGATATACCGCACAAAACATGCAAGCAAAGGCACAGCCTACAATAAAATAACGCCGGTCAAAGTGGTCAGACAGCCAAGCGATAGGGACTTCCAAAATTAATGACCCAAGCATGAAGGCGGTAAGCAATAACGC
>JBELHI010000167.1:0-3968 GCA_042091475.1 Alteromonadaceae bacterium | reverse complement strand
ATTTTTTCACGTTCATATTTACGCATTAAAACGTCTGCAGCTTTAGCATTATCAGTCGCCAATTTTTGTTACCTCAATAACACAACGTTGGTCACAGTGATGGATACACTCAAGGTGGCTGATCCTAATTTTTTGCTGAGTATGATCACTAAGTCCAAGAATAAGCCCCTCACACAACTTACACAATGCGCGAGGTGATTGGTACTCAAATACGAGTTTGCTGTCGGTTTGTTGCAAAAACACAAATTCAGGTAGAATGACATCAGGACTCAACTTTTTTACATCAACATGAATTACCGATTGCACCGCAATCAATGACTCAAACACATCGGTAAAACGCCCCTCATGATTTGGCATTGATTGGTACAAATGATCAAATACCCAGCGTCCAAATGTCAATAATAGTTCAGGAATATCCTCACCTGATAATACGGATAAGTGTGTAAGCAGCGCCACTAATTCACTATCATCGTAAGTTAACGTGGCAACATAAGCGCCGGAAGAAGGTAGATGACTCTTAGTTATAATATGATCTAGTACGTCGTCTGACCATTTTTCTTCAACAAACTCACAAAATTTGACGAATATTATCCCTTTCATGTAAATTTTCCTACACTTAGCTGTACTATGCTAAGTAATAGCACATTGAGGATTAAACATGGAAAAAATTAAACTGCTAATTGTTGATGATGAATTAGAAATTCTCAAGGCTCTCAAACGGTTACTAATTAAAAATTATCACGTAGATATATTTACCTGTGGCAAAGATGCGATAACGG
Source organism: Alteromonadaceae bacterium (assembly GCA_042091475.1). GTDB lineage: Bacteria > Pseudomonadota > Gammaproteobacteria > Enterobacterales > Alteromonadaceae > CAXRGH01. The sequence goes on along the minus strand of JBELHI010000167.1, from coordinate 3,189 downwards.
CGCTGCACGAAAACGTCTACCCTGTCATCATTTCAGATATGCGCATGCCCATAATGGATGGTGCCGAATTTTTAGCAAAAGCCCATGACTTGAGTCCAACATCACAAAAGATTTTACTCACGGGGTTTTCTGATCCTACCGATACTTCGCGCGCAGTAAATCAGGGCCATATTAATTTTTATCTCAACAAGCCATGGCAAAATGACCATCTCGAGAGTGTTATATTAGAAGCCGTAAACGCATTCTACCAAGACGTTAAAAGGCGTTCGGCGTTTTACAATATAAAATTGAAGAATCAACAGCTGGCTAAAAATACGTCTGAACTTGAAGTCGATTTAAATGATCACGAAACCGCGTTAAATCGTGCCGAACACCGCAATGAAATTGCTCTGAGTAAAATTAAACAAACCCTGCAGCGCTCTGTGGATACCATGGGACACTGCATTGATTTACACGATCCCACACTGATTGGTCATGGCGAACGTCTGAGCTCATTTATAAGGCACCTTGGCCAACAATCAGAGCTAACGGTTGTTCAAATTAGTCATTTGTGCATTGCGGCTCGATTATACAGATTAGGACTTTTATCAATTCCAACTGACGTATTAGCCTGTAGTTTTAATCAACAAACCAGTGGGCAACAGGCCGACGTAATTGACGCGCTAGTGATAACCTGCGAGCTACTCACACCGTTCATTGAACTCACTGCAAGTATTGATATTATCCAATTACTTCACAACCTGTGTAAAGAACCGAGCCAGCAAATATCGAATGCTGATGCAGGGTTGCTATTTTGTGCAAAAACACTGTTTATATGCAGTAAATTAGATCTACTAATGGCGGGCAGAGTAACCGGCAGGACCATGTCATTCAATGACGCTGTTGAGCATATCGAGGGCAACCATCACTATATTGACAAAACCATTCTAATGTCTGTAATCAAAACAAGAAAAACTATCATTGAAGAAAAAACAGTTAATGTTGAATTGGCACTGACCGTCAACGAACTGACCGTGGGACTGGAGTTAACTCAACATGTTGTTAACCTAACAACAGGTCAACACTACTTGCAACGACCACACATATTGACTGCGGAAAATGTTAATGGGCTACAAAAAATATCGGCGAATCAAGATTCGCCGATCATTGTTTACGCTAAGTACTGATTTTATTACTCTGCGCTTTTAGCTGGCACTGAGGGCCTTTTTGCACCCATCATTTCTTCTAGCACTCGCATGACTTGGCAGCTGTAGCCAAATTCATTGTCATACCACACGTACAGCGTTACCCGTTGCCCTGACGTGATAGTGGCTTGGGAATCAATAACTGACGCATAGCGTGTACCAACAAAATCACTAGAAACCACTTCGGTTGACGCGGTATAGTCAATCTGTTGACTCAATGAAGAGTACAAAGACATTTCACGCAAATGGTTATTCAGCTCATCTGCCGTCACCTGGGCATTAATATTTAAACTCAAAATAGCCAGTGATACATTCGGGGTTGGTACCCTGATGGCATTTCCGGTTAACTTTCCGGCTAACTGTGGGTAGGCCTTAGCCACCGCTTGTGCGGCTCCAGTTTCCGTAATGACCATATTGAGTGAGGCACTGCGACCGCGCCTGTCAGCTTTGTGAAAATTATCAATTAAATTCTGGTCATTGGTAAATGAATGAACCGTTTCAACATGCCCATCAACAATACCATAGGCTTCATCAAGCACCTTTAACACTGGGGTAATTGCGTTGGTCGTGCAACTTGCGGCTGAGAGAATACGGTCATCAATTGAAATATCACCGTGATTAACACCGTGAACAATATTTTTTATCTCGCCTTTGCCTGGCGCTGTAAGCAATACTTTATTTACCCCTTGACAGTTCACGTGTTGCGACAAGCCCTGCTCGTCACGCCACATACCGGTATTATCAATCACCACCGCATTATCAATACCGTACTCGGTGTAATCTATTTCACTAGGAGAATTGGCATAAATAACTTGTATATATGCGCCGTTGGCAATAATTGCATTGTGCTCTTTATCAATGGTCACACTGCCATTAAATGGACCGTGTACAGAATCTCTGCGCAGCAAGCTGGCGCGTTTTTCCAAATCGCCGTCTTTTCCGCCACGAACCACAATAGCACGCAAACGTAAGGCATTTTTTTGTCCCTGCTGCTCAATAAGCAAACGCGCAAGCAGGCGTCCAATACGACCAAAACCATATAATACTACGTCAGAACTAGGAATTTCATTGTCCGCACTAATAAATTGCGCTACCTGACTTGCAACAAAATCAGATAAGCTAATGCTTTGCTGCTCTACTGTTTGATAGCTCACAGCTAACTTACCTATGTCAATTTGCATATTTTGTAAGGCTAATTCACTTAGCTCTTTCAGCACAGCCCAGCTTTCACGTAGTGGTAATTTACTTCCCGTATGCTGCCGTACCATACGGTGAGCTTTAATAATATCAATCACAGAGGAGCCGTAAATTGAACGTCCATATATAGTAACGTCAATGCCGTTTTCACGGTGTAGTTTACCCAATAACGGTACCATGTTTTCAGCATAGTGCTGTCGTTCTTGCCAACTATTGAACACCTGTCTATCATGATTGTCTTGCATTTATTTATCCTCGGCTTCAGTGCATGAATATTAACAACGGATTTCGCTGTATATATTAAGCTATATTGCAGTGGTGACAAATTTGGTATTAAGTTACACTCTAAGCAACTTGTTGTTAAGCAGTGCCTTTTTTTTCGTTTTTTTATTACACTCGGATTGAACTGATTTGGACTATTAATGATTTTACAATTGCGCGGTATCGCCTTTTTTCTGCTCTCACTAAGCCTCTCAGGGTGCTTTAGTAAACCTGAAAAAAACATCATTGAAATATGTGCTGAATATCCACAAATGTGTAAAGGATTCAACACTGACGCTTGGTGTAGAAAAGAAAAATCAAACATCATTAGAACTCGCTATGCACAACTGCAAGCACCGAGTGATAGCAAGCGGCATGCACTGTTACTTCAGTTTGAAGACTACCGTGACTGTGTCAATAAGGCTGCTCAAATAGAACATCTCGAATACAAAGATAAAAAGAACTCACGGGTAGAAGGACTGCTGATGGCAAAGCGCGAGCTGAAGCAATTAGCGGCCAATACCAAACACGCAGATGACCCAGCATT
>JBELHI010000166.1:1529-4042 GCA_042091475.1 Alteromonadaceae bacterium | reverse complement strand
TGGCGCGGCAAATTATTAACCGTGAGTGACCGCAGTGCACTAGACCATCATCAATTACACATTCATCAGTTAGATTTCAATGGTCAGCTACAGCGCAGTATGCCAATTATTTTCAGTGATAGAATTAACCAGAGTTGCTTTGGCGAATACATCACTGATAGCCCTGATTTAGAAGCTATGGTGGTTATGCCGAATGATGATAACGAACTGATTATTGTGACGGAAGATGCATCCAGTAAAACACTCAGTCCGACATGTGCTGAACGGTTCGGCAATACAGGATCAACCCCCTATCCAACCTTGTTATTGCGGTTAGTGCTTCAAGACACTGGCGTTTGGTTGATGAGTCATGTCAGGCCATTACAGTTTGCGCAAACCATGGGATTAGCTAATTACCCTAATGACGGCTTTGAAGGGCTAGCGTTTGGCGCTGAAAATACACTCTACCTAGCGTTAGAGAAAGACAGTGAGGGCCAGCCAAGGATTTTCTCTGTAGAGATAAATAGTGCATTCTGGGATACCCCAGAGTTTGCACCGGTAAAGGATCCCCAATTAGCCACGCCAAGATTTACCGAGGGCAATCACCCCATTAACGGTATGACCTATGTGGTTGACCAACGCAATGGCCAAGAGTGGTTGATTGCCGCTGCACGGAATGATGACGAACTGTGGTTAATTGACCCGAATAAGAACAAACAAACGCAAATTATTCCTATCAATTATTACGCCAATCCAACACCTGAAAATAGAAAGTGTGTGCCAACGCAGCCAATGACCACGGCGGGCATTGAGGGTGTCGCGGTGGTCAATTCTGACTTGTGGTTGATCAACGATCCATGGAAAAAGAACTATCCACTCAATATTCAATGTGCGCAAGATAGTTCTGGCTTTAATGGCTTCTCGCCGCTGTTATTCCGTATACCGCTAGAGAAAATCATCAGAGAATAGACGTTATTTACGTTAATACTTGAACATGCTCTTTTGGGTAAGTTGAAATAGTTTATTGGACTGTTTTTGGTCTCATTTAAACGCAAGTGTCCCTGCGTGTCAGAAATGATTGTTAAAAGCAAAATACTGATTTTCACGACAGTCGTAACAAGTGATTTGCACCACAGGTCAAACAGGGTGACCTCATCGATTTTGGATTTATCTGGCGGTCTTATACTGTTCTGGGACATATTTATAATGCCCAGTGATTTTGTATTGGAACAACATATTCTCTAGTTTCGGACCCCTTCCGATGTTATGTACGATCATCGGATTTCCAGTTGCTTTATCAAGTATATCAGTAACTATTCCAATGTGAGGCAAATTACCCGGCAGCATCCAGGTGACAATGTGTCCTGACGTGTAGTCCTGAGCATTATCAGTAATTTGCAGTTGTTTGCCGTGACGTTTGAAAAAAAACTGAAGATTGGGCACACGTCTATGATCGATGTTTTTGTCGGTTCGTGTCAGTCCCCATATACGAGTTGAAGGGTACTCACTAAAATTCGCCTTCATGTCTTCGTGGACTAATTGTTGCAAATCAGTACCAAGGGTGCGATAGGAGCGTATAACCACATCCGTACACACGCCTATTTCGTTGGGCACATCGCCCCATGGATAGTCTATCGCATGATAAGCACCATCATACCGAACCCTGTGTTCAGTTCTTTCCCGTGCTGCGGCAACAATATCTCCCTCGAAATCTTTAGCGAATAAATCTATCGAGGCAATTAAGATGAAAATAAAAATAGCCTTGTTCACGATGTCACTCTTCAACGTATGGTTTGCTAATGAGCCTAGCAAGCTCGCGTAAAATGTTCAACAACGAAGACTGTAAGGGATTGCGGCTGAAGCGAGCTTATACCTGTCCATCGTTCCTGTTTGATTTGACTGACAACAATGTGCCAATGGTCGGTTGTAATGAGGTCTTGTCGTAACCACAACCTGCAAAAGTTAGCTTTTGATAATCCAGTGAATATCTTAATAATTTGAGTACTCGGTCAAACAGAGACCCACTGATTAAAGTCTCTTTTCAGAATTTGTGATTCTGATAATTTGGTGTCGCTACTGGGCATGAAAATTTGCTTAGCACCGGCACCAAAGGCCGCCTCTTTAAATGCTCTAACTTCTACGTTTGTGTAACCACCCTCAACGGTTTCTAATAAATGAACCACTGCGATAGGATCTTTAAGATAAAAGCGCTTTGGCACTAATTCTTTGGCGATACGTTTGAAGCAGTCTTGTATCTCCATAAAGTCACCCATCAAGGTTCTTGGGTGATTTAACGCGTGACAGGATCGAGTGATTGATTTGTTACCTTCAATATAGGTGGCGATGACTTGTCCTCGAGTGACTTGATAATACAAATGACGCTTGATCCAAAACATAAAATTGCCTTTTTATGTGTATTTTTGCAATTAACTCATGATTACAGTGCGTACAACCAAAATTGTACCAATCAGGCTTACTAAGCACAGCGCGTGGATAGAAAATAGTTTGAACCAACGATTAGCCCTTGAAAGCAT
>JBELHI010000166.1:0-1429 GCA_042091475.1 Alteromonadaceae bacterium | reverse complement strand
TTATTTACTATAGCCCCATCGAGCCATCAGGGTTTGCGGTATATCAAGATGGTCCAGTATGCGGGCGACTACAAAGTTAATCAAATCATCAATAGAGTTTGGCTGGTGGTAAAACCCCGGGCTGGCGGGCATCACGGTAACACCCAGTTGGGATAGCTTAAGCATGTGCTCAAGATGAATACTGGATAGGGGCATTTCTCTTGGTACCACAATCAGTTGGCCTCGCTCCTTGATCACAACATCGGCAGCGCGCTCAATCAGGTTATTACTGCTACCTGTTGCCACAGAAGACAAGGTACTGGTGGAACAGGGGCATATGATCATTTGTTTAGGTGCTGCTGAGCCTGAGGCTACGGGGGAGAACCATTCATCTTTACCAAACACTTTTATTTGTTCTGGTTGAGCATTGAAATGCTCAGTGAAAAATTGTGTCGCGCTGGCTGGATTACCGGGAATTTTCATATCTTCTTCGGTAGCAAATACCACTTTTGCCGCAGAGGATATGAGCAAGTACACCTGATGGTCTGTAGCAATCAGCGCTTCAAGTAATTTTAAGGCGTAAGGTGCGCCAGAGGCCCCTGTGATTGCTAACGTAATTGTTTTATTAAATGCCATTTTATCCGTTCTTACTGTCGAGTTGGGTTAACAACTGCTGGTGAATATTACCAAAACTGCCGTTGCTCATGACCACAATATGATCACCCGCCATTGCGTGCTCACTTATAGCCGCAACCAGTGTATTCAGATCATTGTAATAATGGGCTGGTGTCTCGCTGCTTTGACACAAAGTTTCTAAACCCCATTGTACATCGCCATTATCAAAGGTATACACCTTATCTGCGGTTTGCCAAGACTGTTGTAAGGTATCCTGATGAACACCCATTTTCATGGTGTTTGAGCGTGGCTCTAGTACCGCAATGATACGGCCTGACGTTATCTGCTCACGCAAACCGGACAAGGTGGTCTGAATAGCTGTCGGGTGGTGGGCAAAGTCATCATATACCGCAATATTATTCACCGTACCGCGCAATTCCATACGGCGTTTTACGTTAACAAACTCGCCTAGAGCTTCAATGGCAGTGCTTGGATCAACACCCACATGACGGGCCGCGGCAATGGCCATCATGGCGTTATTGCGGTTGTGCTCGCCTTGTAAGTTCCATGACACTTCCCCCAATTCTTCTTCGTTGAAATAGACATTGAAGCTATTGCTATTGACATCCGTTATCTCAGAGCGCCACTGCTTCCCCGTTTGCTGTGTAGCCGTCCAACACCCCATGGCCAGAGTGTCATCAATGGCTGCAACATTAGCTGGCGTTAATACCAGACCGTTGCTGGGTACCATGCGAATCATGTGATGGAATTGGCGTTGAATATCACTGATATCATCAAAAATATCTGCGTGGTCAAATTCTAGGTTATTCACCAC
>JBELHI010000165.1:1577-4069 GCA_042091475.1 Alteromonadaceae bacterium | reverse complement strand
CCTAAGTATCATCATTTTGATGGTGGTGCATTGTACGTGCATAGTGGACGTTACCCACAAGCTCGTGGCGTCGTGATCAGAGATAATTATTTTCATGACATTCCCACTAACGGCATCTATCCTGATAATTTCTCGTGGGGCGTACACATTTACAAAAACATATTCTACAAGGTTGGTGTAAAGGCTAATAGGTCTGCGGTGTTTGTTAATGGTGGCGGTGAAAACCACACATACAATAACTTGGTGATAGACAGTAATGAAATATATCGTCAGGGTACGCGTCCAAAAGACGAGTATTGGATGCCATATTGGACAAAGGTACAAAAGCGTTTTGGTAATGGTAAAATTAAACGTACAGCGTATTCAAAATACCCTGATTTTGCGCAGTGGCTTACCAAGAAAACTGAAGAGGAGTTTTATCGTCCTCGTAGTGATGTGTACAACAACGTGATTATTAATTTATCCGCCACAATTAATAACGAAGCACGCAAAACGGGCGTTGTTGATAAATCAAAGAATTTATTCAGTAAAAATAATTACGTACTTAAAGATGATCCGCAGTTTGTTGATTATGAGAATAGAGACTTCAATTTGCAGCCTTCGTCGCCCATATTTACCTTGGTTGAAGGTTTTCAAGCCATTGATTTCAGTGATATGGGTATTCGTGAACAGCCCTAAAGCATTTGGTTTTATTGCCTGATAGTAGATAGATACAAGCCCTTGCGAAAATGCAGGGGCTTTTTATTATGGGGGTAATTAATGAATACTGGACCGAACGTTAAATCTGGTTGATTTTGATATTAAATTTGACTTTCAGATGTGGACTTTTAAGTTAAAAAAACGTAAAACTATTCATTGATTAAATTACTATTGCACGCAGCACTTAAATAATAAAAAGACTATGCTACCAATCACTTTAATAAGCTCACGAGGTTAATTGCGTTGAATCTCATAAGCAAAAACAGAACAGCAAGTGATGCGCTACCAATGCATTCAATTGTTGGCTCTATCGTTGAGCATTTAACGGCTAAAATTCAGCTGTTAGGTTTTAAACCCGTGGTTCATTTTGAATTGGAAGGTGTATTTGAGTACGCGCCCAATACATCACCAATAAAAGATTTTTCTGAGATTAACCGTCAACTGAAAGCACTGGACATAGATGGTGTCTTGGTACCAGAGTATTGGGCTAATCAGTGGGAATATGTCTCTTTATTCAATGGTCAGTCCCCCCTCAAAGAAGCCCAGAATCTAGTTAACGTGATGAAGGTATTGCCCCATCTTGTGCGTGATAGAGGGGTCAATAAAGTCGTTTATTCTCCAGTCATATGGAACGGTGATCAGGGTCGTTACATGGCCGGCTCAGGTCAAATATTTGCCAACGACACACGGCCCGTTCATATCCCTAATGCAATACAAATTAATATTAGTCTGCAAGATGAAAACGGTAATAATATTATTGCTAATACCCACCTAGGTGAATGGATACAATATCAACTGCTACTGACGGGCGAGGCAAATAGTCTGTTGTTTTTACCAGAGGAAGATGCCTTTAAGCGTATCGCGTTACGCACTGAATACGGCTTGGATGCTGAACTGTGTTCACCTTGTTCACTTTCGGGTGGTCATCAAGGGAGTATTGCGCTATATAAAGAACGTGGCAAACATAATCAATTGTTGGGTGTTGAACCACTGGTGTTGGGCGCACAGCAAGAGGTCATGTGTTTTGAGGTGGATTGGACTAAGACCGCGAGAGTAGAGCACCGACTCGGCGCTACAAGTGAATACTATGATCCCCACATCAATGTAATCTACACCTTACTCAATGTGCTGGATGCAATCCATGCATACAGAGAAGGTTTAGGTTTGCCGCCTGAATATGTAGAGCGTGCATTACCTGGTAGTTTACATGACAAAAAAAATGTAGCCGGTGCGTTAACTATATTTGAACGAGATCCGTGGTTTGAACGTAGTCTCACACAATATTGCGATGATATGGACAGTCCACACTGTCATAATCTGGGTTTAACCGTAAAGCAACATGTATTGCAACGCTTTACACCAAAAATAAAAATATAAGAAGACATTATGGAACCAACAACTCATTCACTTAGCAAGCCTCCGTTGTTAAATGGAACAAGCGCAGAGCAAACACGGCAGCAAATTCGGACGTATTTCCTCGAAACTTGGAGTGTTTACGAATCACTGTTTGACGTTATAGCAGATGACGAAGGGTATTATGTTCGCGCTGAAGTGTTACGTCATCCGTTGATTTTTTATTTTGGTCATACCGCAGTATTTTTTGTCAATAAGTTGGTGTTGGGTAACTATTTAAAAGATAGGGTTGATCAAGCCATTGAGTCAACTTGTGCGGTGGGTGTAGACGAAATGTCTTGGGATGATCTAAATCCAAACAATTACCAGTGGCCTACGGTGCAACAGGTGAGAGACTATCGAGATACGGTAAAGAGCATAGTACTGTCTATTATAGACGA
>JBELHI010000165.1:0-1477 GCA_042091475.1 Alteromonadaceae bacterium | reverse complement strand
GAGTACGGTCAGTTAGCGGTATCGGTTGACACCTTTGATGCCTCAGAAATGTTGGTTTCAAACGCTGAATTCATGACCTTTATTGAGGATGGCGGTTACTCTAATCCAGAATGGTGGACCTCCGAGGGGCAACAATGGTTAGCTTACACCCAAGCCAAGATGCCACGTTTTTGGTTATCTAGAAATAATGAGTATTATCAGCGTAATCTCAGTCAAGAAATTCCACTGCCATTAAATTGGCCGGTAGAAGTAAATTATTTGGAAGCAAAAGCTTTTTGCCAATGGAAAAGTGAGAAGACAGGAACACACATAAGGTTACCGGTTGAAGCTGAGTGGCAATGTTTACGTGACACTTTGGAGACGGACTTACCTTATTGGCGTCGTGCACCGGGTAATATTAATTTAGAACATCACGCGTCTTCGTGTCCGGTTGATCAGCATAAACAAGGTCAATTCTATGACATTATTGGTAACGTATGGCAATGGACTGAGAGTCCCATAGACGGTTATCCCGGATTTAAGGTACATCCGTTATACGACGATTTTTCTACGCCAACCTTTGATGGCAAACACAACTTAATTAAAGGTGGTTCTTGGATCTCAACTGGTAACGAGGCTATGCGTGACTCACGTTATGCCTTTAGACGCCATTTCACTCAGCATGCAGGGTTCCGATATGTACGCTCTGATTCTGCCACTGTGCCAATTACTCCGGTTAACGAATGTGAGACACAAACGGAGATTAGCCAGTTACTGTATCACCATTTCCCTGGTAAATTTGCTAGCCCCCACAGTGAATTTGAAGCTCTGAGCGAACTGTGTAAACAGTATAGCGACAAGCAATCTAAAGTTTTAGATATGGGCTGTGGCGGTGGGCGTTTAAGTTTTGAATTAGCCAATCATTTTGATGCCGTGGATGGGATTGATTTCACCGCCCGTCATATACAACATTGTCTGCGATTAAAAGAGCAGGGATTGATTAGATTTGCCACGCCACAGATTGGTGACTTGGTAGATTATCACGATGTTAGCTTACAAGCTTACGGCTATCAGGCTATTACAAACAAAGTTAACTTTGCCCAAGGCGACGGTCATAACTTAAAACCTCAGTTTGACCAGTACGATGCGATTATTTGTCATGACGTATTGGAACATACCTATACACCAACGGCATTTTTGACTGGTTTGTTAAACCGCTTAGTGTCAGGTGGTGTCCTTATTTTAGGCTCAGCGTATCAGTGGCAATTACACAATGATCCCGCCATGTGGTTGGGTGGCTACAAAGACAATGGTGAGAACGTAGATACGTTGGCGCATATTAAAGAGCGTTTTGCTGAAAGCATGTCCTTAGTAGCTGAACATGAAGTGACTCGTAGTTATACCATCAATAAGCGCAGTAAACAGGTGTCTGATATGGCTGTAAGTATATGGAAAAAGCACTAATGCCTGAAGACGGCACTGTATATCCTATACCACC
>JBELHI010000164.1:2239-4093 GCA_042091475.1 Alteromonadaceae bacterium | reverse complement strand
TTAAACCGTGGTGGACACGATCCAATCAAAGTATACGCAGCTTACAAAAAGGCTGTTGAAACCAAAGGCCGTCCACAAGTTATCTTGGCCAAAACCGTAAAAGGTTATGGCCTTGGTGATGCAGGTGAAGGTAAGAATATTGCTCACGGTGTTAAGAAAATGGACGTTGAATCATTACGTCAATACCGTGACCGTTTCAATATCCCGGTCAGCGATGAAAAGCTTGATGATCTGCCATACTACAAGTTCGAAGAAGACAGTGTAGAAATGAAGTATCTTCGCGAGCGTCGTGAAGCGCTACACGGTTACTTGCCAGCGCGTTTACCAAATAGTTCAGAGAATCTTCAGGTGCCAGAATTGTCTGCTTTTGAAGCCATTACCAAAGGCTCTAAAGGCCGTGAAATTTCAACCACTATGGCGTTTGTACGTGTACTAACGGCGATGTTGAAAGACAAGAAGATGGGTGACCGAGTAGTCCCGATTATTCCAGATGAAGCCCGCACCTTTGGTATGGAAGGCTTGTTCCGTCAAGTGGGGATTTACTCCCACGTTGGGCAGCAATATGTGCCTCAAGATGCCGACCAAGTAGCTTACTACCGTGAAGCAAAGTCTGGTCAAGTATTACAGGAAGGGATCAACGAACTAGGCTCAATGGCATCATGGTTGGCGGCAGCAACGTCTTACTCAACCAATGATTTACCTATGGTTCCAGTCTACATCTACTACTCAATGTTTGGTTTCCAACGTGTAGGTGATATGGCCTGGGCAGCGGGTGACAGCCAAGCACGTGGTTTCTTAATTGGTGGTACTGCAGGAAGAACAACACTTAACGGTGAAGGATTGCAACACCAAGACGGTCACAGTCACTCACACTTTGGTACTATTCCAAACTGTGTGACTTACGATCCAACTTATGGTTATGAAGTGGCGGTTATCGTACAGGACGGCATGCGCCGTATGTTTGAAAACCAAGAAAACGTGTTCTATTACCTAACCGTAATGAATGAGAACTACGAGCAGCCAGCCATGCCTGAAAATGTTACAGATGGTATCGTCAAAGGTATGTATAAACTTGACACCGTAGGTGATGCGAAAGCTAAGCTAAAAGCTAAGTTACTGGGCTCAGGTACTATTTTGGTACAGGTGCGTGAAGCAGCTCGGATATTGGCGGAAGAGTTTAATGTTACTTCTGACGTATTCAGTGCAACCTCTTTCAATGAGCTAGCCCGTGACGGTCAAGATTGTGAGCGTTACAACATGCTTCACCCTGAAGACACGCAGAAAGTACCGTATATCACTTCATTGTTGGGTGATAGTAACGATGGCCCAACCATTGCTACCACGGACTACATCAAGTCATACGCCGACCAAGTGCGCGCTTATGTACCAGGTAACTACAAAGTGCTTGGAACAGACGGTTTTGGTCGCTCAGATAGCCGTGCTAACTTACGTCGTCACTTTGAGGTTAACCCGCAGTATATTGTTGTGGCTACCTTGCATGAACTTGCCAAAGCTGGTGAGATCAAGATGACGGTTGTGTCAGATGCCATTGCTAAATTTGGTATTGACGCAGACAAGATTAACCCGCTTTACGCATAAGTTTGGAGTTTAACGAATGTCAAATATAAAAGATGTACTCGTACCCGACGTTGGCGGTGAAGAAGTTGAAATTATTGAAGTCTGTGTAGCGGTTGGTGACAGTGTTGAAGCAGAAGATGCATTGATCACGGTTGAAACTGACAAAGCCAGTATGGATATTCCAGCACCGTTTGACGGCACTGTGAGTGAAATATTGGTCAGTGTTGGTGACAAAGTTAGCCAAGACAGTCTGATTGTAAAAATCACCGAAGCAGG
>JBELHI010000164.1:0-2139 GCA_042091475.1 Alteromonadaceae bacterium | reverse complement strand
AGAAGCACCAGCAGCCCCTGTGGCTGCAACAGCCTCAGTGATTGAGGTTGCGGTACCAGATATTGGTGGCGACACTGACGTAGAAGTTATAGACATACTTGTCAGCGAAGGTGAAAGCATTGAAGAAGAAGCGGGCCTAATCACCCTTGAAACTGATAAAGCAACCATGGACGTACCATCACCTCAAGCGGGTGTGGTTAAATCTATCCTGCTTAAAGTGGGTGATAAAGCGTCTGAGGGGACCTTGGTCATTACCTTGGAAGTCATGAGTGCCGCTGCCCCAGTCGCCGCGCCTGCGCCAGTAGCAGAAACGCCTCAGCCAGCAGCTCCGGCAGTAACAGAAGCGCCGAAGGCTGTACCAACGGAACAGAAGCCTGCGCCAGTGCCTCATCACCCGTCAGCAGGTGAAATATCTGGCAACAGTTCAGTGCATGCGTCACCGTCAATTCGTCGTTTGGCCCGTGAGTTTGGTGTTGATTTGACTCAAGTCAAAGGCACTGGTCGCAAAGGCCGTGTGTTGAAAGAGGATGTTAAAAGTTTCGTCAAACACGAGCTATCTCGTCCAAAAGCAACAAACACAACGAGCACCTCTCAAGGCGGTGGTGGTTTGCAGGTACTTGCACAGCCTAAAGTTGATTTCAGTAAGTTTGGTGAAGTAGAAGAAGTTGCGTTAACTCGTATACAGAAAATCTCTGGGCCTAACTTGCACCGTAACTGGGTAACTATTCCTCATGTTACACAATTTGAAGAAGCAGATATTACAGACATTGAAGCGTTCCGTAAGGAACAAAATGCAATTGCTGAAAAGAAAAAGCTTGGTGTGAAAATAACCCCTATTGTATTCATGATGAAAGCGGTAGCCGATGCGTTGAAAGAATACCCTGCGTTTAATTCGTCTTTATCTGAATCAGGCGAAAGCTTGATCATGAAAAAATACTTCCACATTGGTATTGCTGTTGATACACCGAACGGTTTAGTTGTACCGGTAGTAAGAGACGTGGACCAAAAAGGTATTTTGGAGTTGTCTCGCGAGTTGATGGAAATCAGTAAAAAAGCTCGCGACGGTAAGTTAAAGGCTGCTGATATGCAAGGCAGTTGCTTCACCATCTCTAGTTTGGGTGGCATAGGCGGTACGTCATTTACGCCAATTGTAAATGCACCAGATGTTGCAATCTTGGGTGTTTCAAAAAGTGAGATGAAACCTAAATGGAATGGTAAAGACTTTATCCCCCGTTTAATGTTACCATTGTCACTATCGTATGATCACAGAGTCATTGATGGCGCATTAGCAGCACGCTTTGCAGTTCACATTGGCAAAGTATTGACGGATATCCGACAAATACTACTGTAAATGAGCAAGTAGGAATGGGCGCAATGAGCGCCCATTTTGACGAATGCTGACAAGTTGTTCAGCATATTAAAATGGTTACGAATAGTCATTGCCAGTGGGGTTATGGCTATTTTTTGTTAAGAATAAGATAAACTGAGGTCTCTTAATGAGCGAAATGAAAACTCAACTTGTAGTCATTGGTGCAGGTCCTGGTGGCTATTCAGCAGCGTTTCGTGCTGCCGATTTAGGTATTGAAACAGTATTGATTGATAGCCGTGAAACATTAGGTGGCGTATGTCTAAATGTGGGTTGTATCCCATCCAAAGCCTTACTTCACGTTGCAAAAGTTATTGATGATGCAAAAGAAATGGCTGCACATGGCGTGTCATTTGGTGAGCCTCAGATTGATCTTGATAAAATTCGCAATTGGAAAGACAGTGTTGTTAGCCAGCTAACTAAAGGCCTATCTGGCATGTCTAAAATGCGTAAAGTAAAGCACATGCAAGGTACAGCTAACTTCACGGGTGCCAATACATTGACCGTTGAAGGCAGCAAAGGTACAACAACCATTACCTTTGATAATGCGATTATTGCTGCGGGTTCTGAGCCTGTGAGCTTGCCGTTCATTCCAAATGACGACCCACGTGTGATTGATTCTACGGGCGCATTGGAAATGACAGACATTCCAGAAAAAATGCTCGTGCTAGGTGGTGGTATCATTGGCCTAGAAATGGGAACTGTATACCGTTCATTAGGTTCACAGATTGACGTGGTTGAGTTCCTTGACCAGTTAGTGCCTGCAGCAGATA
>JBELHI010000163.1:0-4118 GCA_042091475.1 Alteromonadaceae bacterium | reverse complement strand
ATTTAACCCAAGCAGCAGCATTACGGCCCCATTGGCCAACCACGTGGGCTGAGTTGAGTACCATACGGGCGGTTACCAAGGGGTTTAATCATCAAGATACCCAACACGCATTACAACAAGCCCTTACATACGGACAATATTTTAGCCCCGTGGTCAAGCGTGTGGTGCCACTGCTGATGGAACATTGGCAGTCTCTTACACCCAGTCATAAGGGCACCTTTTATCAATTGATTAACGCCGGTTTAGCCACCAGTAAATTGCGCAATCATATTATCAACAATGCCAAACGCACGGGCACGGACAGGTGGGTGTGTTTGCAAGTCAAGTTGAACAAGCGGCACACAAAATTGAAAGACTCTTGGTGGTACAGGAAGCATTGTAGTCATTTCTGACACGGTCAGTATTTGGAAAAAGTAATTATAGTTTTTGATATATAGGATGTAGTATGAAAATCGCGGTTGCAGGGACAGGGTATGTAGGTTTATCAAATACGCTTTTATTAGCGCAGCACAATCATGTTGTAGCCGTGGACATTCTCCAGCACAAGGTAGATATGATTAATGATTTGATCTCACCTATTGAAGATACTGAGATTAATCAATTCATTAAAGACCCAACGTTAAATTTCCGTGCGACCACTAATGCTCAGGATGCGTATACAGACGCTGAATTTGTGATTATTGCTACCCCCACTGACTATGATCCTGAAACCAATTACTTCAACACGGCGTCTGTTGAATCTGTGATTAATGCCGTAAAAGCTGTGAATCCAGATGCGGTAATGGTAATTAAATCTACTGTACCCGTGGGTTATACAGAAGATGTTAAAAAACGCCTGAATACTGACAACATCATGTTCTCTCCTGAATTCCTTAGAGAGGGCAAAGCCCTGTACGATAACTTACACCCGTCCCGTATCATTGTGGGTGAAAGAAGTGAGCGGGCAGAAAAGTTTGCATCATTATTGGTTGAAGGTGCTGTTAAACGTGATGTACCGGTTCTGTTTACTGATTCAACGGAAGCTGAGGCAGTGAAGCTGTTTTCCAATACGTACCTTGCAATGCGTGTAGCGTACTTTAATGAGTTAGATTCATATGCAGAGTCTCATAATTTGGATACCCGTCAAATAATTGAAGGGGTGGGCCTTGATCCGCGCATTGGTTCTCATTATAACAACCCTAGTTTTGGTTATGGTGGTTATTGCCTACCCAAGGATACTAAACAGCTTCTGGCCAACTATAACGATGTACCTAATAATCTTATTTCAGCCATTGTTGATGCCAACACCACGCGCAAAGACTTTGTGGCCAATGCCATTGTCAAACGCAATCCACGAGTGGTTGGGATATACCGTTTGGTGATGAAATCTGGCTCTGACAACTTTAGAGCATCCAGTATTCAAGGCATTATGAAGCGTATAAAGGCCAAAGGTATTGAAGTCATAATTTATGAGCCTGGCTTGGATGAAACAGAGTTTTTCTATTCACGAGTTACAAAAGACTTGAACGCCTTTAAAGCGGAAGCCGATGTTATTGTATCTAACCGTATGTGTGATGATTTAACTGATGTGGTTGATAAAGTGTATACCCGTGATTTGTTTGGTAAGGATTAGTACCAGATTTATCAAATTGGTATTTTAGACATTATTTGTACTGGCTGCGATAATGCAGCCAGTATTGGTTTATCACGGATATTATTTAATTCACACTTTTGTTTTTAAACCCCTTGCGTTTTATACCTGGACTGTTACTTTGTATTTTGGTTTATGACACTTTTATGACGGTTATTAATGGAAAAGCATTTCAGCCAAGCTTGCGAGAATAACAAAACCTTTATTTTATCTGTTTTACAATCTGCCTTTGATGGGGTTTCTTCAGTATTAGAGATTGGCTCTGGTACCGGACAACATGCCGTCTATATGGCGCCGCGCTTACCGAATTTACAATGGCATACTAGCGATAGGCTGGAAAACCACGGTCATATTACGGCTTGGATCCGTGAATTTCCTTACCGTAAGTTACATGATCCCATGGCCTTCACTATTGGACAAGATCCTTGGCCTCTGGCTAATGCTGACGGCGTTTTCTCTGCCAATACCGCCCACATTATGCAACCCCAAGAAACCCAACTCATGATGGCCATGGTGGCGGAAAATTTACCCAAGGGTGGGGTGTTTTGTCAGTACGGACCGTTTAATTTGAACGGTGAATACACCAGCGAGAGTAATCAGTTATTTGACCAAGACCTACGTGATAGCGGCTACGGCGGTATTGTGGATGTGGATGCCCTGCAATCATGGGCAGGCGATTCACTGCGCTTGGTTGAGCGCATTGCCATGCCAGCTAATAATATGATGTTGGTTTGGCGCAAGGCATAGTTTAGATTTAATGTTTTTTGATTGCTAAGCCTTAAATCAATTTGCTAAGCAATTCCCTGACAGTATTTGAAGGTAGCTTCATCAGCTGTTTTATGACCGATACCGAGGACAATGCTCAGTTTAGCGTCCTCACGATGATATGAACCGCGAAGTCTAGTTTGTCTTGTGTCAGCGCAGTACGTGCTAGGTAATACCAAAACTCAGATTGGCATGGTGAAAAGATTTTTCATGGTTCAGGTAATCTGTATGCAGCGTTGTCCACACTAGGCAACCAGAGCCCGAGCAGAATAAAAAAACGCCCAGTGGGAGAAACTGGGCGTTAGAAAAACTTCTAAAGGTGAAGTTTAGAACGTTGCTTTTAAGTTAAACGCTGCTGTGCGTGGTGCGCCAATCCAGCCGCCCCAGCCGCCAGCTACGCCAGCAATGTAGCTTTCATCAAATAGGTTGTTGATAGACATGCGTAGTTCAATGTCACGTACGCCGCCTAAATCACCTATTGATACGCCCATGTATAGGTCGCTTACTGTGTATGCGTCTACACGGGTTTCGTTGCTTGCGTCCATCCAACGGTCACCTACGTATTTGGTTGATAAACCAGCGCTGTACTGATCTTTGGCGTAGTCAAAAGATAACACTGCCATTTCTTCTGCAGAGCCAAATACCGTATTACCTGCTGGGAAGTCCACGCTACCCTCTAGGTATACTGAGTCGTTGAAAGTTAATGAGCTGTATACAGACCATGTATCAGTCAAAGAGTAGGTTAATGATGCTTCTACACCTGATGATTCGATACCACCCGTGTTAACCCAACTGCCGTTAGTGCCAACTAGGAAGTCAATACCGTCAGCTGATTCTGCTGAGATAAAGGTTAAACGGTCTGCGAAATCGATGCTGTAGTAGGTCAGTGATGCGTTGAGATCTTTACTGCCGTATCGTAGACCTAGATCCATGTTCTCTGCAGTTTCAGGCATAATTTGCGTGAGTGCTGATGCATCGCGTTCTAGTACTTCATCTTTGATTGCAGCAAAGTTTTCTGAGTAACCCGCAAACACTTCTAAGCCGTCTACTGGCAATTGATAAACGATACCTGCAGACAATAGTAGGTCTGAATCTGAATTAACATCAATTGATGTATTGGCAAATTTATCCTGACGTTCTAGGTCTACTAGGAATTTCTTAACCCCAAGACGTGCTGTCAAATCACCCATTTCAGCGGTGTTCTCTAGGTACATCATAGTCGTAGTTACTGGATACTCACGATCATACTGTACCCAGTATGGTGTGTGGTCAAATTCGTAACTGGTTTTTGAATCAATGATCTTGTGCCAGTCACGGTGTTCTTGACGCTTGTAGTTTTCATGCCAGATACCACCGCGTAGTGTGTTTTCAACACTGCCTAGGGTAACGTCATAAATAAAGTCTGCACTGAAACCAAGACGCTGCTTACCGTAGTGTGAATGACGGAATGAGCCCACTGGAATTGCACCTGCGCCATAACATAGCGGGTCATATTCTGCGCCTGCACCACCGTATGGCCATGCAATTGAGCTGCTGCAATCGGCGTTTGGTGTTAGGCTGTTGCCGTTGGCATCAACAAAATAAATGTTACCTAGGGCCGCGCCACCGTTAACAGTTTCACCACTGACTAACTCGGAATGACCTTCAGCATCTGCTTTAACATCCACTAAATAAGGTGGGATCCAGTCACCGCGACCGCTGTTGTCGTGGTAATAAACGTTTG
>JBELHI010000162.1:0-4122 GCA_042091475.1 Alteromonadaceae bacterium | reverse complement strand
ATGGGGATCGTCCAATGGCAATAAAGCTAACGGGCCTTCAGGAGTAAAGGCTTGCCGGGCAACGCCACCATGGGGTTGTGCGGTTTTCACCGTGGCAACAATGGCATGGTGATCATAGTCCCAATGGGTCAGAGCAAAATTAGCCTGCTTTCTTACCATGGATTCAGCACCATCAGCACCAACCACCAACTTTGCGGTTAACATGTCACCACTGGACAAATTGATAAAGCTTTGCTGATCGCCTTGAGCCCATTGGTTGATTGAAGTGTCTGAATACATCTTTATATGTTTTGCTTGCTGCACCTGCTGCCATAACTGGTAACGCAATAAGTCATTTTCAACAATTGTGCCCAGCTGTGTATGGCCCATATCCTTGGCGTTGAAAGTGATCTCTGAGAAACTGTCTTTGTCCCATACATGCATGCCAACATAGGGAGACAAGCGTTGAGACTCTGGCCACGCATTTAACCCTTGCAATAACGTTTTGGTTCCGTGGTTAATCGCACTGACGCGAGATTTGTAATCCCCTGTTGGCAATTCAGGGGACGGCGCGGCGTCGACTACGGCAATGGTCAAGTCTAACTTACTCAAGGTCAGTGCACAGGTTAATCCAACCATGCCACCACCGACAATTACTACATCAACATTGTTCATTACTGTATTCCGTTAATCTTCAATTACAAACCCATCATAGTTTTCGCAAAGCCTTGCTTCAATGGTGACAGACACTGCAAGCCCAAAAGGCCAATATTACGTCCCATAACCATGGGCACATGCTGATTCGAAAACAAACGTACCAGACTGTCAGTTCTACTGATCACGGACTGTCTATCTTGTTTTCGCGAGTCGCTATAGCCATAAAGTACTCGGGTTGAGCCAATATCTAGATGCTGGTCACGGGCTGAGGTTAACTGTGTAACGAGTTCATTGACATCCCGCATAGCCAAATTAAACCCTTGGCCCGCAATAGGATGGATAGTTTGGCTAGCATTACCAATGAATAGCACTCGGTGTTGTTGCGGAAAGTCATTGTACGTCAGCGCCAGCGGATAACTCATACGCTCACCTACTTGGGTTAACTTACCTAATCTAAATCCAAAGGCGTGTTGCAGTTGTTCCAAAAACTGTTCATCTGACCATGCCATGACGGTGTCTCGCTGCAGGGACGGCACACACCAAACGAGAGAACAGCGCGCCTGGCCGTCTACCTCGGACATAGGCAACATAGCCAGAGGGCCAGATGAAGTGAACCGCTCAAATGCCATCCCCCCATGACCATTCTGAATCCCAACATTGGCAATCACTGCCGCTTGCGGATAAGATTCAGTAGTGCTTTCCAGTGCCATCAACTGCTTGACGGAAGACATTCCTCCGTCTGCCGCTACTACTAGGTCAGCGTTCACGCAGGTGCCATCAGACATGGCCAAGTTCACCTCTCCCACTGTCTGCATAACATCTGTCACTTTGCATCCGCGTAACCAATTTATCTTTGCGTTGGATTGCATATGGCGATGCATGCACTGACCCAATTTATGCAGCTCAACAACGTAGCCCAAGGCAGGAACCGCTAATTCGTCATGGCCCAACAGGGTTTGTCCTAAATGCCCTTGATCTGATACTTGAATATCTTTGATAGGCGTACAAATACGTTGTAATTCATCGCCAATAGGTAAGCCATTTAAAATACCAAATGAGCCATAACTCAAGGCGATACTGCGGCTGTCAAAACCACTTCCTTGGGGTTCTTCACCTGTTGACGCCGCGTCTATCAAGGTGACTTCAAACCCAGCTTGCGCAAGGCTAATGGCTAGAGCACAACCCACGGTGCCTGCGCCTACGATGGCAATGCGTTGTTGCAACATTGAGTGTGTTCCTTTACTCGCCCATTAAGGCTTCAATATCAGCGACGGACTTTGGTGCCCCTGAGGTAAGATTGCGATAACCTTGTTCTGTAATTAATATGTTGTCTTCAATACGAATACCCATGTTTTTCCACTTTTTATCAACATCAGCATCTTGATCAATATAAATCCCAGGCTCCACGGTAAGGACCATACCTGGCTGCAGTGGTCTTGCCTCACCATTAAGTTGATAGGCCCCCACGTCATGCACATCTAACCCTAACCAATGGCTTAAGCCATGCATATAGAATTGGCGATACGTTTGCAGCTCTATATTTTCAGCCAATGTTCCACTGAGGATTTGCAAATCAATTAAGCCTTGGGTGATTATCTCAATGGCTACCTGCCCTACCTCAGTCAGGGTTACCCCAGGTCTCAATTGGGAAATAGCTGCCAATTGAGCATTGAGCACCACCTCATATAGCGCTTTTTGTGGCTCGCTAAACTGGCCAGAGACAGGAAACGTTCGGGTAATATCTGCAGCATAGCCTTGGAATTCTGCCCCAGCATCAATCAACACCAAATCACCGTCGTTAATCTGCTGATTATTTTCAGTGTAATGCAATATACAGGCGTTAGCGCCGCCCCCAACAATACTACTGTAGGCTGCACTGCGTGCGCCATTTATGGCAAACTCGTGCCTGATTTCTGCTTCGAGCTGAAATTCAAAGCACTTTTTATGGGCGTATTTCATCGCTCGTTTGTGGGCGTTGACACTGATATCTGCTGCTTGCTGCATAATCAACAACTCAGCGTCTGATTTTATTAATCGCATTTCATGCAATAGTGCGCTGACATCATGCAGGCTAGCCGGCGCTTGACCGGCGGTGGCCTTGCCGTGTTTGAGTTGGTCAATCGCATCAAATACCAGAGAATCTAATTCACTGCACTTACCGCGTTCCATGTAAACATGGGCATGGCCAGCCAGTAATTCTAATAGCCCAGTCTCCAAATGTTCAAGGCTTAGGGCTTGTTCCATACCTAAATGATGCACAGCTAACTGCGGACCTAAACGACGGCCATGCCAAATTTCAGCCATTTTGTCTTTATCTAGGCAAAATAATGTACTGGACGGCTTATCTGGGTGAGTAGACAAAACCAACACGGCATCAGCTTCAGAAAAGCCGGTTAAATAGAAAAAATCACTATCCTGCCTGAAGGTATACTCAGTATCTCGGCTACGAGTAACCTGTTTCGCCGCCGGAAATATTGCCACGCTATTAGCGGCTAATTGCTCAGTTAGCTGGCTTCTTCTCTGACCGTATACATCCATCGGTATTCCCTAGTGAAGTGTATTGTTTGGTTTTGAATTTTTACCTGGCGCTTTGCCCATTTCGCTAAAGCACAACATGGCCGAGACGCGAACATATTCCACTACTTCAAATAACGACTGTTCTGATTCTTCGCACTCTTCTAAGTCATCTTCCATACGTGCAATCTGTGAAAAATCTTCCATTGCTTCTTTGACATCAGCCGAACAGCGGGTCAAATCGTTTTGTTGCAGTCCAAAGCCCAATAAAAATCCTTGCACCCAAAGTAATAAACTACTGGCTCGTTCGGTGATTGGCGCGCTATCATCTGGCAGACACAAAGCCAAGGTAAAATCAGCATCAATGAACTGCTCTACTGTGTCGGTGTAAAGATGTTTAAGGGTGTCAAAACACTCTGGCGTAAAGGTCTCTTTTTGATTCGTAAAGTCCTCTAATGCAGGGAGCCATTCTTTCGATTCTACCGGCATACCTGAGGCCAACATACCACACATGATGCCATGTATTTCGGCAGCATCAGTGATCATCTTTTGCGACTGTAATTGCTGATTAATAGCACTGTGACTTAGATTTTTTTCACTCACAATTATTCTCCCACATTAATAATAGTGTCATCCTACCACCGAGAGAAGCAATGGTGAATATAAGATTACGGACATTCATCCACATTGGATGCGACATTGTTTAATTTTTAACTTAGCTACTGATAATTCGGGGAAAAGTCAGAATTTGGTATTTTTTATATGGTTCGCAAGCAATATTCACTGGCAATCTTTGGATAATGAAAGGTATACTTATTACGTCTTCTGAAGTGTTTGTCAGTTTAGGTATGTCCCTGGCCGATGCTAATTTTTTAGGAATTTGATTCCATTGCTTTTGCGCAAGCTCGGCTCGTATCGAGAAGCCTACGGTGATGATGATAGTTCCGCCCTGAACTTTTCGGTTCTAGGGCT
>JBELHI010000161.1:0-4132 GCA_042091475.1 Alteromonadaceae bacterium | reverse complement strand
CTCATCTGAAGACACCACGACATCTGACGATACCACTGCATCTGAAGACACCACTACATCTGACGATACTACCTCATCTGAAGACACCACGACATCTGACGATACCACTGCATCTGAAGACACCACTGCATCTGACGATACAGCTACATCTGACGATACCACTGCATCTGAAGACACCAGCTCATCTGAAGACACCAGCTCATCTGAAGACACCAGCTCATCTGATGACACTCCTAGTAGTAATGCCGCCCCAATAGTCGCGTTAGATGTTGTTCAAGGGGGAAGACTTACCTCCGTAATATCTAATGATGCTGGGATTGTACAAATCGCTGTAACTATTGATGATAATGATGGCGACAGTCATACCATTGAATGGTCAAGTAACGGTATTAACAACAACCAAACAGCCAACAGTGTGTTTGAATTTAATCCCTCTCAACTTGATACAGGCAATTACACAATAACTGTTACGGTAGCAGATAACGGCACGCCAGTAATGTCGCAGCAAGCAACATTTAACTTTCAAATAGACACCTCTCAGAATACTGACAGCTCGGGTGGTAGCATGGTGATATATCATTTACTCGCGCTGATACTGCTCACTATTAGACGTCAGTGTTCACGCAGAACAGATCGTTAGCGAATTTTATATCTTACGATACAAATTAAATATAATTACGAGGGGGAATACTCCCCCTTATTAAATCACCAAGTAATTTATATTGTCTCCATACATCCAAAAGTTCCATTTACAAACCTTCAACCAACTGATAATGTAAACGTTTACCCTTGGCGTTGAAAAATTTACAACAATGACCAAAATATAAAACTGTACGTGATAATTAACATCGCAGATAAGTTGTGGAGTGACATATGAGGCCATCAAATTACAAATCCCTGAGCATTAAAGTCGTCAGTATGCTTGCTATGCCAGTGCTAGCGGTTGTGTTTATGGGCGGATTCTCTATCAACCAAGCTTACATACAGTCCCAACAGGCGGAACAAACCGCTGACTTATTAAACGTGACACAGCCAATAAGAAATTTTATTGTCACCGCGATGGCATACAGAACAGCGAAAATAAGTGCATCGCTTAGCGTTAATCACAGCCAACTAGCACAACTTGAGAAACAATTAAATCAACGGTTTGCAGAAGCACTTGCTATCGGTAAAAGTGATACGTTCAAAAAAATAAAACCAGAACTTCAAGAAATGTATCACAAGCGGTTAGAAAACATCCGTCATCGACTCGACGAATCCATTGGGCAAGAGCATAAACAATTCTTGTTTTTTCGGTTCATCAACAACCTAGTGTTTGACCTAAATTGGTTAAACTCTATGTTTTTAATGGAACTTGCATACAAGCCCCTTGAGCAACCAATGTCAGCATTAACAAGCATTTTCAAACTGTACAATACGGTAGATACGTTAAATGTTTTACTACTCCCAAACTTAGTTCCCAACTATAATGACAGCGGTCTAGGAACTAAACGACTCGACCGATTAAGTAGCTCCCTCAACCTTCATTACTCATACGTTCGTCAGAATAACGGCAGTGTGGCAAATAAATTACTGGAACAAGTTTGGCAAGACGACGCTAACCAAGCGTATCGAAAAACACTGACTCGCCTGTCCAATGGTACTAGTAAAAACCAGAGCCAATACGATGAAAGCGTCGCTTTTCTGCAAAATTCAAGCTCAAAATTTGTCGCCGATCTGAAACAACTGTGGTTCGCTCGTGAGCAACAAATCAATAAACAATTAACACAAGTACAAGAAAAGCAATCACATATTTTCTGGACCTGGCTATTGGGTCTGCCCCTGCTGTTTGTATTCATAACACTGTTTGTGATTTGGCTATTCCGTCAATTTAATAAAGCCCTTAATCAACCCATTAATGCATTATCTGAACTCGCCAGCGGCAGTGGAGATTTAACCTTTAGGCTTAACAAAAATACAGAAAAAGAATTGCAGCGGCTCGCTGGGGGTATTAACACCTTTGTTGGTCACATACAGCAGATCGTTATTGAAATGAAACAAAATACGAACAGTGTTTACGACACCAGTGCATCGCTACAGGACAACGCCGAAAACAATGCAATACTTTTGAAAGAAACTCAACACAAGGTAACACAACTTGCCAGCGCTACCAGTGAATTAGCGGTCACCGCAGGCCAAATTGCTGAAACAACAGAGCACTCACACCGATTAACCGAGCAAAACACACAGACTCTCAATGACTTTAACCAACGTGTCCAACAGAACACTAACACCATGTTGGCTATGGCGAATCAATGTCAACAAGCAACAGGGCAAGTCGCCGCCCTTGACCAGGCCACACAAAGAATAAACGAAATAGTCGCCACCATTACCGCGATTGCTGACCAAACTAACCTACTGGCATTAAACGCTGCTATTGAGGCAGCGCGTGCTGGCGAGCACGGCAGAGGATTTTCAGTGGTGGCGGATGAAGTGCGTAATTTGGCCGGCCGAACCGCTGATAGCACGGCAGAAATAACGAAAATAGTGTCGCAAATAACAGAGCGTCAAGATACTGTGTTAGATGCCGTCACAAGCTCTCAAAATCTGGCAGAAAAAACCTTATCTGAGAGCCAATTCATCCTCAGCCAAATAGATCAATTAACCGCTACCAATTCAGATCTTAGCGAGTTTGGTGCACAAATAGCCACCGCAACAAAACAACAAAGCACGGTCTGTATGGAACTTGAAAAAGATCTCACCACCACTAGTGATAATACCGGAAAGGTATTAGAGAGTGCTCAAAATGTGAAGCAGTACAGTGACGACCTCAGCCGTCTGGCGGACAAACAAACCCGTACAGTGGAGCAATTTATTACAGAATAAAGCTCAAAGCTGATAACTGAGGCACATTTTCTACCCACGTAAAATACCGCCAACTTCATTCAGCAAACACGTTATTTAAGGTTTACTGGCGTGACATAGAATAGTTGTTAACAACTAACCTGCTGTTGTCTTGACACAACGACAAGGGTGAGGGTCAATAGGCCCCCCTCAGTATGGTTATCATAACGTTCTGATAACTTTTGATAATCATGAAAAGTGATTCAACAGCCGTTGCATTTCCTCGGACTGTTTTAATAATTGCTGAGATGAATGTTTATTTTGCTTAGCATGGACCATGGACTCAGACGTTAATGCATAATAAAACACAGCATTTGACCCTAAGCACGTAAATACAAAGCACAGCAGTGAGATGTACGAGTGTGATTAAGACAAGTTATTGTCAGTCGGTCTATAATTATCATGGACACCCATTTATTTTTTTATGATTAAAACACAAACCTCAGACATAAAAAAGCGAGCTATCACGCTCGCTTAAGTTTTGCAGTTCACCAAATAGTAAGGTAAAACAATAACCTAACTGTTTCTTATATATGGGTGTCCATGATTAGTTTCATGATTAGTTTCTTATAGAACCATGGTAACTGATAAGTTTTATCGGCTCAAATGTACCATGTGCAGTTATTTAGTTTTGTCTTCGGCTTAACTACATTAGGTCAAAACAAGACTCTTTATCGCCCTGTAGCCATTTGAATACCGACTCCGTGGCGGTTTTCCATTTTTTAGTGTCATTCACTAGGTAAACTTCTACGTTAGTCGGACACGACTCTGTTTGTTTTAATTCAATAAGTTGAAGAAAACCACCTGCAACAGGATTGATATGTTCTAATGAAACTTTGGCAAAGGTTTTATCTTTTGATATGACTCCTTCAACTTTATCTTCAGTGGAAAGGGCCATAAAGCCACCTGCGGCAGGAACAATAGCTCCATCAGAACCACCGTGACAACGGGCAGTGTTAGCTACAATAATTTCATAAACTTTTTCCAGTAAAATATCGGTGCACTTTGATTCAATTTTAAAATGATTTGTTCTTAATTCTTGCTCGGTTTTAGGTATAGAAATGCACCCCATAAGAATGCTTGCTAGGGCTAAAGTAACTAAAATTTTCAATGGTTCATCCTTGTTTAAGGGTATTATTTTCAATTAAAAGTAGATTAACTTATACATAGCGCTGGTCCAACGACCGCCTTTCGCTCATTAGAGACCCATGGTAACGTAGCTAAACTAATGACGGTGCAACAATAGCGC
>JBELHI010000160.1:0-4175 GCA_042091475.1 Alteromonadaceae bacterium | reverse complement strand
TGCCCGTGTTATCGGTATCTGTGTTGTCAGTATCCGTGCTATCGGTATCTGTGTTGTCGGTATCCGTGCTATCGGTATTTGTGTTGTCAGTATCCGTGCTATTGGTACCTGTGTTGTCAGTATCCGTGCTATCGGTATCTGTGTTGTTATCAACACCTGAATCACCGTTAACATATAAGGTATTCCATTCAACTAGGGTCGCTGATAACGACTCTGTATGCTGCTTCAAATTGACTAGCCATTGACCATCTGTGTTATAGAAGAATGATGACAGTTGTTGCCATTGATCACTCAACGTCGGATTGTTCATGGTGATAATGGTGTTATTTTGATTTATCCAACGACCATCGTCAGGCATGACAACACCGGTATCCTTGGCCTTACTATCATAGGGGTGAGTACTTTGGTTATAGCTAACATTGTTCTTCGCTGTTGAAATCTGATATTGAAAATCTGAATCATCGCTGTAATCAAGGAAGAGTTGAAAGTTTGGATAGTCTTTATGATCTGTATTGGTCACACCAAAAGCGTTAAATGCGTCTTGCACATTTACCATACTAGAGTAGTAATTGTTAAATAAATTACGTTCCGCAAAACGATTGGCTTTGATGGGTCTTGCCACATTATAAAACAAGTTATCCGTCATCATATTTTGTCCGCCACCATTAACGTCTATGGCTGCAAAGTTAGATTTTTGATTGGCTACATTATTAAAAATATTATTTTTAACTGATACACCGCTAGAAAAGTTATCAATATAAACCCCATTGGTGGGTATATTCTCAAGATAGTTAGCTTCAACCACATTGCCTCTCAGATGCGGACTGTGACCAATACCAAAGTAAATAGCGCCACCGTCTTGTTTGAAGTAACTGGGTAGATCATGGATATAGTTATGTTTTACGGTATTTTCAGCGCTATCCCTGAGCATAATAGCAAAGTGCGGGGCATCGTATATTTCATTCTCTACGGCACTATTTCCGATGCCTCTTAGACTTATTCCTGGCACTTGAGACTTTTGATCCCACGCAAAACCATACAAAGTATTGCCGCGGGCAATATTATTAGCTTTCTGGGTTACCTTATAATTGAGGTTGCTGCCATTGACCTGTGTATATTGACCACCATCAAGGGTGGCACCCACGCCCCCTATATTATAGATAGTGCTGTCTGAAATGGTATTATTGCTGCCATTAAGAGTGATGGCATTCATGGTGATATTGCGCAACACCATACGTTCAAAATTCACCTGCTGGCTATTACTCACCACCACACCGTGACCTCTGGTGCCCTCTAAGGTAAGTCCCTGGAATTTCAAATATTGAGCACCACTCAGGGATATTAAATTATCTGCGCTGGTCGCGATACTGAGATTGGATAAATCTGAGGTTAACGGATAAAAATACAACACCTTAGTGGCTCTATCCAAGTAAAATTCACCTGGTTGGTCTAACTCTTGGGCAACATTATCAAAGTAAAAGTGGGCAGGCTTTTTATCGTAGACACCGCTTATTTCCCCACGCGTTAGGGTGATTTTATTACCTTCAATATTGGCTAGGCGATTATAGGTCCACTCCCATGCTCTACCAACGACACCATCCATAAAAATCTCTGAAGGGGTTTGCCATTTGCTGATCCTATTGCCGTAATCCACACTAAAGGTACCGCCCCCGGTGGCAAATTCACTACTGTTTTTACTCACATAATTGGGGTCGTTTTTGAACGCCGACTGAGCGCCCCGATCAATCACCGTCTTATAGCTGACATTACCCGGATAATCATCAGTAGATAACGGGGCTAAATATTCGTCCAATTTATCCGTTTCATTAGGCCAACGGGCAAGATGTAAACGCTGCTCTCCTTGATATACCATAATTGGCCCACGGTTACGTCCTTGAGTTAGGCCATAACCATGCATTTTGGGTAGCTCAAATACCGACGAAGGTAAATTAAGCACGGATAAATCCACTTGTTTTAATTGACCAACAACGGATTGGTCAACCAAACTGTCAGTGAAGGTATTATTCACAACATCCGTAATGTGGGGCTGCAATGATAATGCGCCGCTTAGGATCACTTGACCATTGCCTTGATAAGTCACAGGAAATGCCGCGGTACCTGAGTCTTGAGAATTGAATTGCAACGTCTGACTCAGCTGATAATTACCCGCAGCAATGTTTACTATCACTGGCTCTGTCAACGCTCCCTGATTTTTCAGGCTACGGATCCCCTGTTTAGCATCTGCCACATGGGCAAACGGAAAGTCTTGGCTACCGTTGGCACAATCTTCACCCTGTGTGGAAACAAAGATGGTTCGCGTATTATTCTGCACGGTGCCAATGCCAGTTAAGCTACAGTCAGGAATTACCGCAGTTGTACTTGTACCACCAAGGTCACTGTAATCTGTAGCAGGAAATTGAGTCCATTGGCTGGCATCAAAGCTACCATCAGCGATACTTGAAGCAGCACGACGATAACCATGTACCGCCAATAAAGGTCCAACCGTGTCAATTATTTGTCCGCCAAGTCGTAGTGACCAATATTCATTTTTTTTAATTTGTAATTTAGGCGAGGATAGCGGTAAGACATCATCATTAAGAGAATTGAGCAGGGTAGAATTCCCACTGACAATAACCAGACTGCCACCAGCCGGAATACGTTGACCGCTTAAGCTGACAAACTTTTCCGATCCGTTACGCACAAGACGGTCATTATCAGAGAAGCTAACTTCACTGCTACCCGTATTAGTGAGTTCTAACGCGCTGATACTGCTTGAAGCACCTAATATATATTCAGATATAACAACTTGGGCGTTTAATAATGGCGCAAAAAGTAATGGAAGTAAGGCGGTAATATTGGAATATTTGAGCATGGTAGCGTTGACGTCCTTGAAACCTAGATGCCAAACACTACCACAGGCGTTGCTATTTACAACATATTGTTAACAATAAACAACTATTTGTCAGTTTTTTGTCAGTGACTAGATAAACGCAAATGCATCACCAAACAGGTGATCAACAGGCAAACCTTTGGCAACAAAATCATCGCGAACCACCTTTGCCATCTCAAAGCGACCTGCGACATAGACATGATATTCAGATAAATCCGCAATGTCTTCCATGACCGCATGATGCACAAAGCCCTGACGACCTGACCAGTTTACATCATCAACAACGGGTACAATGGTCAGCAATGGGTTATCTTTTTCTAGGGCTTGTAGTTTTTCCAAATCATACATTTCATGCTCACTACGGGTACCCCAGTATAGTACCGTGGGCGCGTGGCGCTGTTGCTTCAAGATACCTTGTAATAGGGATGATGTGTAAGAGTAGCCAGTACCACCCGCTAACAAAATCACCGGCTGATGACTATCAGACTGCAAGAACGCATCGCCATGGGGCAGGTCAATGATCGCATCATTTGGATTATTTTGCAGATACTCCAATGCTTGCAAGGCATATTGATTGCCTGGCGCAGCACCAATATGTAACTCAACCTGACTTTGTTCAGTGTGTACGTTGGCAATAGAAAATGGCCGTTGGTCTTTGTCACCCAACACCACTTTTAAATATTGACCAGGCTTGAACGAAACATTAGCAGTGGGTTGTAAAACCACCTTTTTCACGGTTTCTGTTAAATCTGATACTGACTCAACACTGCATTTTATCTGTGACATATTATGGCTCTCATTTCTTGTCTGATGGCATAAGATCTAACTCATCCCACATGTTATCTACTTTTTGCTTAACTGCTGGATCCATGATGATGGGTTCGCCCCACTCTCTGTCCGTCTCACCCGGTAGCTTATTGGTGGCATCCATACCCATTTTAGAGCCTAAACCAGAGACTGGAGAGGCAAAGTCCAAATAATCTATCGGCGTATTCTCAATCATTGTGGTATCACGCATAGGATCCATACGGGTGGTAATTGCCCAAATCACGTCATTCCAATCACGTGCATTAACGTCGTCGTCACAGACAATAACAAACTTAGTGTACATAAATTGACGTAAGAACGACCACACGCCCATCATTACACGCTTTGCGTGACCTGGGTATTGTTTCTTCATGGTTACCACCGCCATGCGGTAGGAACAGCCTTCTGGGGGTAAATAAAAATCAACAATCTCAGGAAATTGTTTTTGCAGAATAGGCACAAATACTTCGTTTAACGC
>JBELHI010000159.1:0-4246 GCA_042091475.1 Alteromonadaceae bacterium | reverse complement strand
TGGAGTAGCTTTTAATGTCACCGCGACGTTGCGCTAACATTGCCTGTTCTAACTTGGTGTTGTACTGTTTGAGCATTTTTTTTCTTGGATTAGGCTTTAAAAACGAAAACATATTAATTCCTTAGTAATTGCGCGAACGCGATATAATTAACTTTTGGCGTTGATGTAACAAACCAACGATTTAGAACTGGCACAAAATTAATACCCGATGATTCAATCATTGAGTATCCGCATTGTTCTAACCATGTTGAAAGCTCCTCAGGCTTGACGAAATAACGCCAATCATGGGTACCGACAGGAAGCATTTTCAATACGTATTCTGCGCCAATAATGGCCACCAGATAGGATAGCCAAGTTCTCGTAAGCGTGGCAAAAATCAGCAATCCTTCGCTAGCGACATGCTGGCTACAACAATCTACCAACGCTTGTTGCTGCTCAACGTGTTCTATAACCTCAGCGTTAATAACAATATCAAACGGTTGCTGCGGAGAGAAATCTTCTATCAGGCAGTATTGATAATCAATATCTAGGCCCATTTTTTTTGCGTGGGATCTGGCGACATTAATGCTGATTTCGCTACCGTCAATTCCGGTTACTTTGGCGCCGCAGTTAGCGAAAGCTTCACTCAGTAAGCCACCGCCACAGCCGATATCTAATACCGTCAATCCCTGCAATGGATTTTCTGTTTGTGGGTCTATTGAGAATACCTCAATAACCTTATTAAACATGCAGTCAAAGCGAGCTTGATTGAAAGCAATAACATGTTTGAATTTACCCTTTGGATCCCACCAGTTCTCCGCAAGCTGGTCAAATTTGAGTAGCTCTTGCTCATCCGTTAGGGGCTGGGAGATACTTTTGTCTAACATAATTAACGTCCACTGTGCTTTGTGTGAACTGCGCGTAAACCATTAAGCGCACTGACTGAAAAGCCTTGGTCGTAGAAATACACTATGTTGCCGTCTGGATCGAGTAACATCACACGTGCATTGCGCGGTGCTTGGTTGCCAGTAAATTGCTGCACTAAATCCCCATCTTGATAAATCGTGATTACGCCCTTCCACAGTTCCTTGGGAATGCCACGGCGCATACCGCTATCGATTTGTGTGCTGAACATTCTTGGAAACATACCCTGAATCGCAGGTAACTCGTAGACCGGAAGGTCTGTGTTCGTCATATCTAAGCCAATTAACCAGCGGTCTATGTCAAACTGTGTATCCTGCACGTAACCTACGAGTAATACGTGGTAATTTCCAGCAAACGCTTGTGGCATACGTTTTGGTTGTTCAGTTAATGTATTTCCTTTAATACTGGGAAACTGCTGACCTTGCACGTTTTTGTTGGGGTAGGTTGTCATACAAGCAGATAACAGGCTTGCAGCGGTAATTAGAATTATTGATTGAAGTATTTTTTTTATATTTTTCATTGCTTACAACATGACCCTATTTAGATTTTATTTTGTACTGAGTTTTGCAATAACCTCGTGAAACGTCAGATGAACGGAGTTTCAAATGCTTATTAACATTTCCACTGGCTCGCTGGCGCCAGTTGTTAAACGTTTTTCGTTTTAGCTGACTGCGCATCAGTTTTATCACAGCGCTTTCATTTAAACCATACAATGCCTCTATACTGTCAAATGGCGTCCTGTCCTCCCATGCCATTTCGATTATCCGTGACATCTCTGCGGGGGGTATACTATCAATATTCAATCTAGTTCTCGCCGTCGGGTTTGTTGTCGGTAATGATTCGCCTTAATTGCTTTAGAAAGTTTTCTAGCTCATCGTTTCTTTGATATTCGGCATGATATTTCCCGTGAAAGTATATGCTGAGAGTTACAGGGCCGTTGCTCAAATAAACGCTGTAACCATCAAAATCAGACCAAGCTTTGATTCCATTGAGTAAAAAGTATTGTTCGCTTTTACTGCCATGAGTACATATCACGTTATAACCGTGTAATAGCTGCTTGGTATCAAGATCGTTGCGCATTGTATTCCGAGATAAAATTTAGACAATGCTGTAACGTTGTAAACAGACAAATGGTTTAAATGTTTTAGACAAAAATATAATTAAGGTTTGATCGATGTTCTTCATTTTATGCATATAATTATTTGCAATACTCCCATACATTGTGTTGGCTAATAACAGTGTGTATGCCGACAGAAAAGTGATTGTCGTTTTACAAGGCTTTAAAAGTATCACTTAAATCAGGCTGATGTGCGTTACCCTGTGGCACCGCACTGGCGGTGAGGGGATTATTTGACTTCTGTGCGGAACAAACACCTATAGCTCCCTTGTGGATGCGCGAATTGGGACTTGAATGGCTATATCGTTTAATTCAAGAGCCCTACAACAAGGGCTACCGCTATCTTATTGGTAACCCTTGGTTTCTGATCGAGGTATTTGTACTTTGTAAAGCCTAATCCGTTAGTCTATTAGCTGCCACCAGCCCAGGCTTACACATTGTTTGACAAAAACGATGAGTTCGTTGGGTAATTGTGTAACCCCCTCATCCAAGGACCATTGCAGTGATGTCATAAACTCATTTATCAATGGGCTATTACTCGAGGAGAACTCAAACATTTCGCCTTGTATATACCAAATGTGTGACTTTTCTGGTTTATCACTCTGAATTGGTGTGATACCACCCGTTCTCTGTAGCACTCCGCCATTCATAATGTAAGCCGCTATGTCATCTGACTCACATTCGTATTGCAACTCTGCCAGCCATTGCTCATCTATGTGGCGCTGACTGGCTTGTTTTAGCATCGCGTGCTCAAAATCATCACCGTTGAGCGCGTCCATTGCAAGCCCTCTTAGGCGCTCTAGTGACTGAGATGATAAATGTTGATGTTGCCCATGGGCGTGGTTACTTTGCTCGGTATAAAATGTCGGTGAGAAATCTACCTTGGACTCTATGGCGGCCAATACACTGTCGAGAATTTGAGTTTGTGTTGGTGCTCTAAAACCAACAGAGTAATTAAGACATTCAGTGATTGCGATACCGTGATGGGCGAAGCCTGGTGGAATATAGAGAATGTCTCCAGCTTCTAAAACTGCATCAATTATTGGCGCTTGATTAACTGAGACTTGTCGTAAACCACATTCTACGATCTGTTCTTCAGTATCGTGTTGCGGATAGACCCGCCAGTGACGTTGTCCTTCACCCTGACAGATAAATACATCGTATTGGTCGAGGTGACAACCCACTGATCCGCCGGGCACAGAAAAACTGACCATCACATCATCCATTCGCCATAGGGGCAGGGTATTAAATGCATCCATCAGTGCGCTGGCGTCAGGCAAATAACGGTCAACGTTCTGAACTAATAAGCTCCACTGACCAATACATTCGGGCGTGTAATCTTCAAAGGGTCCATGGGACAGTGACCATTGTTCATCGTTGTGTCTGATAATTCGGGCGTCAATGCCTTCTTCCTGAGCCAGACCTGCAAGATCATTTTTATCAATAGGATCAACGAAATCGTTGAATCCAGCCTTAATTAGCAGCGGTTTTTTCTGCCAATAGTGCTGTAAGAAGTGAGGCCAATCAAACGGTTGTAACTGATACATAAATGTTCCATTAAAAAAGGCGGTAAATACCGCCTTGTGGTGTATTAAATGATCTCATCGACAAAGGTTTCAGCTCGTCCAATATAGCCACTGGGTGTCAGTGCCTTGAGAGAGACTTTTGCCTCATCTGGCAGCGCCAGCTGGTCAACAAATTCAGCAATGATAGCTGAATTCACTTTTTTACCTCGGGTCAATTCCTTCAACTTTTCATAGGGCTTTTCAATACCGTAACGGCGCATAACTGTTTGGATTGGCTCTGCCAGTAATTCCCAGTTTTGATCCAGTTCATTAAGCAAGCTTTGCTCGTTAACTTGTAGCTTACTGATCCCTTTTAAGCTAGCTTGATAGGCAATAATCGCATAACCCACCCCAACCCCTAAGTTACGAAGCACGGTTGAGTCAGTAAGATCACGCTGCCATCTTGATACCGGTAATTTTGTGGCTAGATGGGCAAACATGCTATTGGCCAAGCCCAGATTACCTTCTGAGTTTTCAAAATCAATGGGGTTAACTTTGTGTGGCATAGTTGATGAGCCAATTTCGCCAGCAATCGTTTTCTGTTTAAAGTGACCCAGGGCAATGTATCCCCAAACGTCGCGGTCAAAATCAATCAATATAGTATTAAAACGTGCAATGGCATCAAACAATTCAGCGATATAATCATGGGGTTCAATCTGTG
>JBELHI010000158.1:0-4260 GCA_042091475.1 Alteromonadaceae bacterium | reverse complement strand
GTGCTGGCCCATACCACATTTAGTCCACCCCCCATCATTAACTGTTTTGTTGCTTGGCTTTGGCTCAACTTTTTATTACTTGGCTTGAGGTTATATTTTACACCCGTCTGCGACAACGCGAGATCCAATAGTTCTACTGGATATTTATCAAATACACTATTCGGTCGTTCCCAGTCAGCGTAAGTTACCTGCCACGTAGCAGCAGTTGCTGTCGAAATGATAGCAAACCCGCATAACAAAAATCCTAAACAGTAACCCAGCATATTATTCCTTTGACAGACGTTGTGTCTATTCAATACCAATAAACTTGTGGGTCTGCAAGGACAATCGCCAATTTTCCTTAATACAGGTATCAACCGCTAGCTTTGTCGCTCTTTTTTGTTGACTAATAGGTTGAAGATACACAAGTACTTTATCGTTATGCACATTTCGCGCAAGTAGCTGCCTCAGGTCGTCTATATGTGCCTCTGTTCCTACGGGATGCTTAATCTCTTCTGCTCGAGCCAATGCGCTATCAAGCATTTCAAAGCCACCTTTCATATTCACTTTTGGCGACACGGTAACCCAAGTGTCGACATGGGTTTTGACATCAAAGGTGCCACTCGTTTCGATTTGCACAGAATAGCCGTGATTGATAAATATTGACGACACTGCATTTAAGTCATACATACACGGTTCCCCACCCGTCAGTATGATATGTTTAGCGTCGTAGCCTTCGTCTTTAACTAACGCAAGTAAAGATTCAGCGGTGGCATTAAACCATGCCTCCGTCGGCTCTGTCTTAGCCAATACTTCAGCACTTGAGGTCTTGTATTTGATCTCATCCGTCCATGTGTGTTTGGTATCACACCATGCGCATCCAACGGGGCATCCTTGTAGTCTGATAAAGATTGACGGCACACCGGTATAGGCACCCTCCCCCTGAATGGATTCAAATACTTCATTGATTTTGTACGAGACCAACTGACACCTGCTGAGATAAAGTAGAAATTAATTCCTTTTATTATATTTATTCAATAAAATTATGGCTAGGAAAAACCGATGAAAAGAAGAATTATTAATGAATAATAGAGTTGTAGTTATATATTCGGGTGGTATGGACTCGTTTACCGTACTCAACAAGGCTATCAAAGACGGAAAAGATGTGTACGCATTATCATTTGATTACGGCCAACGACATGTCAAAGAAATTAATTATGCCGCTGATGTCTGTAGAGAGCTTAACATCCCTCACAAGGTGGTTGATATTTCGGCTATTAATCAACTGATCGGGGGCTCCTCTTTAACCGCTGATATTGATGTACCTGAGGGTCATTACGAAGAAGATTCAATGAAACAGACCGTAGTACCTAATAGAAATATGATTTTACTTTCTATGGCTGTGGGTTATGCTGTTTCGATAGAAGCGGCACAAGTGTATTACGGTGCGCATTCAGGTGACCATGCTATTTATCCCGATTGTAGACCCGAGTTTGTACTCAAGATGAATGATGTGTGTGAAATTGCGAATTATCAACCTGTGACCATACATTGCCCGTATTTGAACGGTTCTAAGATCGATATATTGACAGATGGACTGAGTATGGGCCTCGACTACGGAAAGACGTGGACCTGCTATAACGGCCGTGAAAAATCGTGCGGTAAATGCGGTGCATGCCAAGAGCGATTAGAGGCATTTACGCTTAACAAGGTTTCCGACCCACTGTGTTACGAACAAGATTAAGCGCGAGCCCCTTAAGTAATACATTTAAGGGGCTTGATTTTACGCAGTTTTCTTGAGTACAGAGGTAAAATAAGACAGTTCTCTTATCATGTGTTTTAACACAGGGTTAAGCAACGTATTCTTTCCGTTAATGACAAAAAACGGATGGTCAAACACGAGTTCTTCACCACCAATAGGCACTAGGCCGCTGTTAGCTCCTCGAGATTCAACTAAGTAATCAGGTAGCAAACCAATATATTCCCCTGTCATAACCCCTGACATACAACTTTCAAAGGAATCAGAGAATGTTTCAATTGACAAACGATTGTCTTGGCCGTTGTAGTTATCTTCACCCAACCCGTTGATTCCTATGGCAGGATAATTACGCAAGTCAACGTAAGAAGGAAATGCATTAGTATATTTTGCTAAGGGGTGGGATTCACTGCAGTACAATTTACCCGTACATGAATCTGATAATGAATGAAAAGCTAAGGTTTCTGGTTTATCGGCATCATAACTTGACACGACTAAGTGGCTTTCACCAGATAGGGCTACATGTTCAATATCTTTAAATAAACGTGTGTGGATATTAAAATGAATGCCTTCAAATTTATCCATAGAACTTCTGATAGCCTTACTCACTGCATCAATCACATACATGGGTAAACCTGACATTAATACTAAATTAATGTGGCCGGAGTAATTCTCATGAAGACTTTTTACGTTAGTAACAAAACTATCAAACGAATGAAAAATTCGTTTGGCCTCACTAAATACAATTTCACCCTCTTTAGTCATTTGAAAGCCACCTCGCCCGCGATGACATAATACTAAGTCTAGACGGTCCTCTAATTTTTTTATCGCCGCGCTAATATTTGGGCGCTGCATTCGCAGCACCGGTTCGGCAGCGGTAAACCCATTACATGAGGCGACTGCGTGAAAAACACGTAAAAGTTTTATATCTGATTCTTGTAACCTATTTATCATAACCAACATTCCATACTATTTATCATATTTAATGGGTGTATCATGAAGTAATTAAAGCAATTCTGCAAGCAG
The DNA here is from genome assembly GCA_042091475.1 of Alteromonadaceae bacterium. Classification (GTDB taxonomy): domain Bacteria; phylum Pseudomonadota; class Gammaproteobacteria; order Enterobacterales; family Alteromonadaceae; genus CAXRGH01. The sequence continues at coordinate 1,499 of JBELHI010000158.1, read as the reverse complement.
TATTTACTTATTTATATTACAAATAAAACTTTTACCATATAAATCTTATGGGTGGGGTTTTTCTGGGACTGGTTAAAGTACTGTTGAATATACTTGTTAAGGTATACTCAGAAGACTTGATTCATGATTGCAAAATCAGTTGCTGACGCAATGCTTCTATTTCATCACGCAGTGTGCCCGCTTTTTCAAATTCTAGGTTTTTGGCGAACTCAAACATCTGTTTTTCTTTTTGTTCGATTTGCTTAAGTGTCTCTTTGGGATCTTGTGCGTTATATTTTTTGCTCTTTTCTGATACCTTGCGCAATTTTACTGTATCACCGTCATTACCATCGCCAACGTCCATAATATCAGTAATCGGCTTATTCAAATTTTTCGGCGTAATATTATTCTCTGCGTTATGCTCAATCTGCTTATTTCGTCGTCTATCAGTCTCGTCTATCGCTCTTTGCATTGAACCTGTTATACGGTCAGCATAAAGAATAGCCTTGCCATTGAGATTACGCGCAGCCCTTCCGATAGTCTGAATCAATGATTTGTCAGAACGCAAAAAGCCTTCTTTATCTGCATCTAAAATCGCAACCAGCGATACCTCTGGCATATCAAGCCCTTCACGTAGTAAATTAATCCCTACGAGTACGTCAAATTTACCCAAACGTAAGTCGCGAATAATTTCTATACGCTCAACTGTATCTATGTCCGAATGTAAGTAGCGGCCTTTAATGCCGTGCTCCTCTAGGTAGTCGCTAAGATCCTCTGACATTCGTTTCGTTAACGTAGTCACTAACACACGTTCATTGACTGCGGTACGCTTACGGATTTCAGATAATAAATCATCAACTTGTGTGCCAACGGGACGTATTTCAATTTCAGGGTCAATCAGGCCAGTAGGCCTAACCACTTGTTCAACAACATCACCGGCAGATTTGTCTAATTCATAATTGCCCGGCGTTGCAGAAACATAGATTGTTTGTGGTTTAATCCGCTCAAACTCGTCAAATTTCAACGGTCGATTATCGAGCGCTGACGGTAATCGAAAACCAAATTCCACTAAAGTTTCTTTGCGTGATCTGTCACCTTTGTACATGGCACCTATCTGTGACACGGTAACATGTGACTCATCGATAAACATTAAGCCATCATCAGGAAAGTAATCGAGCAGTGTCGGAGGTGATTCACCTGATGGTCTTCCTGACAAATACCGCGAGTAGTTTTCAATTCCCGAGCAATAACCTAATTCTTGCATCATTTCTATGTCATATTGCACACGTTGACTGATCCGTTGCTCTTCAACTAATTTATTTACAGATAATAATTGTGCTTTGCGCTCAGCTAGCTCTATTTTTATCTTACCTATTGCTTCTAGTATGGTATCTCTCGGGGTAACGTAATGAGTTTTAGGATAGATCGTCGCTCGCGCTACAACTTGTTCAACCTCTCCTGTCAAGGGATCAAACAAGCTGATACGCTCAATCTCGTCGTCAAATAATTCAGTTCTAACC
>JBELHI010000157.1:1304-4274 GCA_042091475.1 Alteromonadaceae bacterium | reverse complement strand
TATACCCCGTATCACCTGCGAACCAGATGGAGGATGATTGGGAGGTCAACAGCCAACTAGCCCAGTGGGTTTTGAATTTATCGCCAAGTCCTCGCGCAGACCAATGCTGAGACGGTGTTGCCGTGATAGTCATGCCCTTTTCAACGGTACTCGCCCACCACTTGAGTTCGGTAATTTGTGCGGCGTTAATACCCACCTTGGTAAACCAAGCCTTCAAACCAGAGGGAACAATATAATGGGGGTCATTGCCGAGGGCTTGAATACTGTTTTTGTCTAAATGATCATAATGATTATGAGAAATAATCACCAAGTCTATGCTGGGTAATTCTTCAATCTCCATGGCCACATCAGTGTAACGCTTTGGCCCAGCAAAACTCACAGGACTGGCGCGCTTTGAGAAGATTGGATCCGTCAGAATTGTCACACCATCAAATTGAATGAGAAAGGTGGAGTGCCCTAACCAAGTCACTTGATTGTGTGTTTCACTCAAGCTGGCTCTGTCTACATCCATGGTTGGGATCAGATCTTTGGCTTTTTCATGATCAGCCCACTCATGCTCACCAAACCAACGCAATTTCAAATACGCAAATACATCCTTATCGGGATGTTCAATATGGTTATTGATATATCTGCCTTTTACCCAATTGGGATCATTGAGCTTAGCCTGTGAATCATGCTGACTCTGCACACAAGATAGATTCAGGCACAATAAAACTAGAAAAAGGAAATGTTTTTTCTGCAAAGCCATGTCACAACATCCTGTACTCTAACGACGTAAACTCATTTTTTTGATTGGAAATACCGAGTATCACGCTCGGCGCTAATGATTTGGCAATGTCTACGTAACTCATCAGTATTCGTATCAATTACCTTAATCATAGACACCTTTTAGGCTGATAACTTATGCCATCCATCCTTTGTGTTAGCAACTAGACAAAAAGAGCTAATCAAGACATATATGGACGCTTCCCTGATAGTTCACGTCCCACATCAGCATCATACAGACGACCATTCATGTGGGCGCTTAGGGGTTACGATACAAACATCGCTAAAAGTACATTTTTTCAAAGAGCTAAAAACCTACAGTAGGGAAGCGATGAACTTTGTAAAAGGGGTAACATTTTGCTCTACACTGGCAGCTTCTAGTGCCTGCATATACTCTTCTCTGCGTTCAACAGGCACAACTGTCCACGAATAACCACCTGCGGCCATCATCAAGTTCATGGTAAATCGTCCCATACGGCCATTGCCATCAAAATAAGGGTGAATGTAAACAAAAACAAAATGCCCTAAAACCACTCTCACTGCTGGGTGCTCTTCTTCCATTAATAAATCGAATAGTGCAGGCATCAACTCCCTAACAGCAGTTTTTGTTGGTGGGGTATGTTTTGATTTTCGAATATAAACAGGGCCTGTTCGATAACCGGCTAAATCAGATTGTTTGACAATGCCAGCAGCAACACTTGGGCCGAATAAAGCTAAATACCAATCAGCATGAACTGCTTCAAATACTTCACCAGGGTTTGCACCTTCCAAGACTTTTTCTACGGCTAGCTTTACTTGCTGAAATGCATCCCAATAGCCTTTTGCGGCCATTGCATCTAAATGCTTTCTACTGTCATCTGATTGCTCTGGGTTCCAGTTGCCTGAACGTACATATTCAATGAGTTCATGGGTTACTCGATAACCTTCAATGGATAATGAATGGTAAGCATCAGTAACATACTTGTCTTCTACTTCAGCTAAGTAACTCTGAACATTGATTTTTGCATCCGCTGCATCGGGAAAATGGGCGATCACATCTTCTCGCATGCTTTGCCAAAGTAAACGCAATCGATTCACAAAAGGTGAAACCTCACGGCGACCAAAGATTATCTGCGTTTTATCTTCAAACGGATCAACCTCTTTCACTTTATAGTCAGCGGCATCCATACCCTTGAGAATATTATCCGCTATCAAGCCTCGGCCAATATTACGAAATGCGCCAGCTAAACGGCCAGCACTGGCCACATGGCCACCATCAAGTAAGACACTTAGCACTTCAGAGGCATCTGTCACCATTGAAACTAGTGTTCTCATTTGAATGGGCTTTTGGGCGAAGGTCGCTTTAGCACAATACACTAAACTTGCGGCTAAGCTATACACTCTCAAGCCATCAACAACTGTTAATTGTGCTTGCTTTGGCATCGCAGACCGAATATCAAATACCGAAGTATTGTGAAGTAAAGCCGTTGGCTTATTGCGCCCTTTAGGCGAACGAACTAACAGCTGAGGAGGAACAGTTTTATCACCAATATGAATTTGGATGGATTGCTCTGGTGATAAACACCAGTTTTGCTCAAGGCGTTCATCAAGATACGCACCACAAAAATCCCAAAAGGACGTATACCACGCAGTACTATCACCTTGTTGTTCATCGGGGCTTGAAGGAATATACCAACCTCGCATCACTTCTTTGATGAAGCCATGTTTGGTTAAACGTTCTCTATCGGTGCGCTCAAGCATTTTTGATTGCACAGCAATAATCCCACTATCTTGTAATAGTTTTAATTGCTCTAGGGAATGTGCAAGCTTTTCTGATACTTGATTCATGTTAACACCGTTAGCTTTTGATGGTTTCACTGACTAGCTTTTAGTGTAATCTAAAGTTAGCTTTTAATGCAAATGATAATTAGCTTTTGATGTACGGGTAATATTATTTACAGCCATATTGGTGGCGCCTAATGTTAATGTGATATTACCATGTATTACTATGGATATTACTATGGACACCCATTCATCTTTTTATGATTAAACACAAACCTCAGACATAAAAAAGCGAGCTGTAACGCTCGCTTAAATCATGCAGCCCACCAAATAGTAAATTAAAACAATAACTTAACCACTTATTATGTGTGGGTGTCCATTGTAGTTCTAGTAAATTAAAACAATAGCCTAACTGTTTCTTATATGTGGGTGTCCATTGTAATT
>JBELHI010000157.1:0-1204 GCA_042091475.1 Alteromonadaceae bacterium | reverse complement strand
TGTGGGTGTCCATTGTAATTCCGGTAATCTTTTAGGATTTACTCAGACACAAGTTGCCGAGCAACTGGGGATTTCACAGCAGACGCTCGCCCACTATGAAGTTGGGCGGCTAAGGATAGCGGTATCTACACTGGTGCCGTTAGCAGAGATCTTACACAGCTCGGTAGATGAGCTGCTGCATGGTAAAGAAGCAGCTAAGGGAAGTAATAAACGCGGGCCTGCGTCGAAATTGCAACAGCAAATCGAACAGGTAAGGAAATTGCCAAGAGCAAAGCAGCAGTTTGTGATGGAGATGCTAGATACGGTGATCCAACAAGCAGCGCATTAAAAAGCCCGCGAATGCGGGCTTTAATAGTTTAAAATCAATCTCTAAACCATGGCCAATGCAGGCTCATACTATATCCATTGATAAAGCTAATATTTTAAGAGAGCTATTTGTCGAATTGGTGTTTATTGTGTAACAAAGCAAGTTATCTAACTCTACCCCTAAAGGGGCCCACTTGTTTTTTATTACAGGTATTTCTTCACAGTCACTGCTACAGTCAGCATTTAAGATACTTTCTTCGGCAACAATGCCAAAATTCATCTTGGCATCAAGAAAATAGCAATCACTAAAAACAACCAAGTTTTCATTACCATCAGGCCATTTAATAAAGAGCTTAATGCTATCATTTTCACCTGGTTTCTTTCGGTCAATTTCTATGTTTAATAGCGCCGAATCATGCCACGGTAACTCATTAAATTTATCACTATAATTCATGGTCAAAACCCCGGATCTGGATCACCTTCTCTAGGACTGTAATGCTTCCCTTTACCATTCTTTTGACTGACACCTTTAAACTTAAACCCTTTTTCTGTTAGATCAGCGTCTAGAGCAGCTCTAGTTGTAGGGAGATTGTCTGCACTCTTTGTAACATCAAACCATTAATCCAAACCAAGAACAACCCTTTTCCGTTTGTCGCTAGCTGAAATATTAGATAAAAACAGCCCAAAATCAAAATCTTCATCTTCATCTTCATCTTCATCTTCAATAAATGGTGTTGGATCGTCCGAGATTTTTTTTGAACTATCCAACACGTAGTTAAAGTGAGCGATTTCTTTTCCAGCCTTTTTGACAGTTAGTAGTCTTTTTTTAACATCACCGCTGAAAAATTAAGATGGACACCCATTCATCTTTTTATGATTAAAACACAAACCTCAGACA
>JBELHI010000156.1:0-4299 GCA_042091475.1 Alteromonadaceae bacterium | reverse complement strand
AAATATTAAGTTACATATTAGCGCTTAACTTTATGCATTAAATGTGCATAAAGTGAATTGGCTAAATGCGCCGGTCTTTGCTGCCTCGTCAGATTATTGCCTCGCTTTCATATCCAATCTTATTGTTTCTTCTGACATTTACTGTCAATTTAAAACCATAGCTAGCACAAGTTTACACAAATATATGTAACTAATTGTTTCTTTTTGTTTGATTTTTAGTTTGTATTGTTTATTGTATGCAAGATTTTTTTAGTCGTTAATTCGAATGTAATTAACGCAAAGCGATTGTTTGGTATTGTCGTAATGCCATTATTTAGAAAATATAATAAATATAAAAGGGAATCTATAAAATGGATAAATATTCAATCAAGAGAGTGGTCATAGTATTTTTGGCCCTTGTATTAGCAGCCTGTTCAACAACGCCTCAACCGACAGTGAATTTCTCATCCAATAACTTTTCGTCTGATAATGTCAGAATAGGCTATATTGTGTCTCTGCCAGACAAAGCGACGACTCACATTTACGGTGCCGGTTGTTTATTATGTTACGGCGTTGCGTCAGCCTTAACCTCAAGTTTAGATAAGCACTTGAGAGGTAATGTGAATAACGACGAATTGACAGTGTTAAGCGACATGGTAAAGCAAAACTATGTTGAAAAGACCGCTAACGCAGAACTGATTGACGTCACTGAACATGCAGCCAAACTGAAAAAACTGAAAAAGTTTAAAACCAAAGCAAAAGTGGGTTTCGCTAAAAAAGACCACCGTGGTTTGCGTGCCACCCTTAATATTGACCACTTGGTTATCCTAACTGTCCAAGCACACGGTGCCGTTCGTAACTTCGCAAATTATATTCCCACTTCTGATCCTCAAGGTTTTGTCAGGGGTTCACTGATTGGTATAGACCTGAGCAGCAATGAATTTTCACACTTCGTTGAATTTAATCAACGCGTCCAACCAGACGGTGAATGGGACGCTGACAAAACGTATCCAACGGTAATGATGGCTTATTATCAAGCCGTAGAGAATGCCAAAGAGTTGATTAAAAGTTCTTTTGCAACATCGGTTGCTAACAAGCCTCAACTTGATAAGGTCATGACTGAAGCTGACGACTCATAATGCGTGTTATTGCTTTAATAGGCTTTCTTTTATTAGTGGGGTGCGGCAGCACCTCTAAAATGAATGACACCATGGCCTATCAGAATAATCTGTCGGTCATCCCGTTTTCTGAGGACGACTTTACGCTTCGCTTTGTGCAAGAGCAGGTGGATGTTCGTGGTGTTATCGCATTTGATAAAAGCTTTGAAGGGTCTACGTATGGCCCGCTGTACGACGGCTCAGCAGGTCTAGCCGGAATGTTTGCCCAAGTTGCTGTGCATTCAGCAATTGAGTCAGGTGCACAAGGCGGGCGCATGTCAAAAGCTCAAGTGGCAGCCAATAACACCATAGCGCCTATTATTACACTGGCTCAAGCACTGTCTAACAGTAACCTTATCACAGACAGTGGACTGCATCAGGCTGATGGAAAAGTCTTGGTAAATCCTATTTTCTATGTGTCCAGTGATTACCAGCATATATCAATGTCGCTGGTGGCTCAGCTGAGTAAAGATCATTTAGCCAATAATGACAAACAAAAGCTCAAAAGGAGAAGAAAACGAGCAGCTTCTCCCTATACAAACGTGATTCAATTCAAGAGTATTGCGAGTGATGAGCTTAAAGTTGCAGCCGAAAGCAATAACCCAAAAATACTGGCCAAATTACTTCGGCCGATGCTTAAAACCGCTTTGCAGGTGTTAAAAAGTGACATGTTAGGGCAGTATAAAAACGCCACCATAGGCAACAAAACCTATGGGTATAATCTGGGGCAAAAACGCAAAATTATTCGCGGTAAAGAACTGGAACAATTTTGTGGATACCGATTGGTGAGAGATTTACGCCGCTACTTGACGGTATTACCGATTGAAAAAAATGCCAATCAGCAACAGAGCGCACTTGCTTGTTTTGAAGATTACAGCGTGAGTCAATGGCCAAATAACCAAAGCCAAAGCCAAGGCTAAAGCCTGTAAGCAGACTCTATGGCGACTGAATAGGGTGATCAACCTTATGACAGTCGCAGCTTTTGGTTATCTAAATGAAACAGCGCAGACTATTCACCGTAAATAGTTCACCATAAATAGTTCACAGAAACGCACTTCACCGCCCGTCGGTGAACAGTCCTTCGGTGAACTCGTTGCAAAACCAATGGCAATTATGACTTTTTCTTTAAACTCAGTTTATTAGCACTGGTTTTTTTCTCTGTACTATCTGGTTTGCTATCACCGTCAGTGCCGTCTTTTTTAGGCGGAGTGTAGCGAGTCAACTTAGGCTTACTGCCGCGGGGACGTTCGTCTTTAAATTTAGACCAGGTATTGTCTCTATTACTGTCCCTAGTGTCTTTTCTATCGCCTCTGTCCCTGCTGGTTCTGTTATCGCGCCTATCTTCACGCGGGCCTTGACCAGAGTTTGAACCTCTGTCGTCACGCTTTTGGTAATGACCGCGTGAACTGCCTTCTTCACGTTTTGCGGTATGACCGCGGTTGTCACGACTTCTGTCATTATCACCGTAGCTACTGCGATTATCACCACGTTCAGTTTTGTTTCTGTCGTAGCTAGGTCTTTCACCACGCCCATAGGAGCGCTCACTGCGCTTGCCTTGATATTGATCACTGTGTTGACGGGGTGGACGTCTGTCCGAATCACGCCCTTGGTTACGTTCTTGGCCACGTTCTTGACGGTTGTCGGTGTTAGCGGCTGCGCCCCACGGGTTATCGCCACTATTACTGCTACTATTGCCACGACCACTGTTGTGTGATCTGTCATCGCGCCTGCTCTGATATTCTCCACGGGGACGATCACCTGATCCTTCGCTACGATATGGTTTACGCTCGCTGTCTCTGCGCGGACGGTCACTTGCGCCTTCACCGCGATTGTTTTGATACTCTCCGCGAGGGCGATCTCGTGATCCTTCGCTGCGGTATGGCCTACGTTCACTATCACCGCGACTACTATTACCGCGTTCAGGGCCACGTTGGTCGTCATTTTGGCGTTTGTCACCCCAAGCACTATCACTTTTAGGTGCGTCGTCCCACACCGATGACTTGTTAGCCGGTTTATCAGCAAAAGTGTGCCCACTGCGGCCTTCACCTCTGAACACGTAATCACTCTTCTTTTCTGAAAATTCGTCAGTATCAGTGGTTGTGTGCTTACCCGTTCTTAAATTACTTTGCACTTTTTCAATAAACTCGGCTTTTTCAGAGGTCTTGCGTGACGCGGCTACGGCAGTGTTCAAGGTGTCCATTTCTGCGGCGGTGAGTTCACGCCATTGACCAGGCTTTAACCCTTTCAAATTAAAATGCATCACTCGCACACGCTTCAATTGTTCCACTTCATAACCTAAGAACTCACACATACGGCGGATCTGACGGTTTAGGCCTTGAGTCAGTGTGATGTTAAAGGTAAAACGCCCGGTAATATTGACCTTACAGGGTTTAGTCATGGTACCCAAAATAGGCACGCCTTTTTCCATACGTTGTGCAAAACGGGGAGATACAGGGGTGTCTACCGTGACTTCATATTCTTTATCATGGGCATTTTCGGCACGCAGGATCTTATTCACAATGTCGCCGTCACTGGTTAACAGGATCAAACCTTCAGACGGTTTGTCTAAACGTCCAATCGGGAAAATACGCTTTGAATGGCCAATGGCATCAATGATATTGCCGTAGACGTCACGTTCAGTGGTACAGGTAACGCCAGCTGGCTTGTGATAAATAATATACACACGGTCTGATTTATCTGCGGCAGAGGCAGAAATTATTTTGCCGTCAACAGCCACTTCGTCTGTCGTAGAGACTTTAGTCCCCAATTCAGGCACCACACCATTAATAGTGACTTTGCCTTGTTCTATTAATGCGTCGGCTTCACGGCGTGAGCAAAAACCAGATTCACTAATAAATTTATTTAACCGTTTTAGTTCAGTAGAAGACACAAGTACCTCGTTGGATATCATTAATGGTGCAAGACAATTCAGTATAACCACTGCACCGCAAAAGGTAACAAACACCTTTCTGAGTGACAGCACGCTTTATCAGCGACGTTCAGTATTAGCGCAGTTTTATACCACAAGTCAGAGTATACACCTAACTCAAGTTAATGCTGTTGGCATCCGCTACAATATCCTGAAAGTATTATATACAGTCAATTCAGGGATATCTTGAAGTCATACTATTGATACCTTATGGGATTGAATATCAAAAGCACC
>JBELHI010000155.1:0-4307 GCA_042091475.1 Alteromonadaceae bacterium | reverse complement strand
ACCCTGACAAGACAGCTCAATATACTGTCGGTTGAGTTGGAAGTGGCTAAAATGGCTAATCAGGATATTGAATCTGACTTGCAGCAGCAATTGAACAATAGTAATGAATTAAAAAAACAATTGTCATTTTACCAGCAGGTATTGGCACCGGAATTAGATGCAGACGGTTTTGCAGTGTACACCATGCAATTGAAACCGAGTAATACTGAGGGATTTTTTGAGTTTGTTGCAACCTTGATGCAAAAACAAAAAAGTACGCGTTTTATTAAGGGCAGTCTAACGTTTGAAGTGGAGGGTAGTATTGACGGTAAGCTAGAGATCTACCAGCCGTTTAAAGGCAGTGACGGGTTAGCGCCCCTGAGTTTTTCGTTTCGTTATTTTGAGACGGTTAATCAGTTGTTCTCATTGCCAGATAATTTCATTCCTGAAAAATTACACGTGAAAGCAGCATTGACCACGTCAAAGCGCAGAAGCGCATCCCATTCACAGACATTCCCGTGGAAGTTGTAGGTGTTTAACTTGCTATGCTCGAATTTCTGTAAGATAATAAAATCAGTAGCCGCAATCGCGGCAGAGGTTAAGAGGTAAGCATGACAGTTGAATCCGCAGTTCCTATTGAATTTTCTGATGCCGCAGCTCAAAAAGTGAAGGGCTTGATTACGGAAGAAGAAAATCCGAATCTGAAACTACGTGTGTATGTTACTGGCGGTGGTTGTTCAGGCTTTCAATACGGCTTCACGTTTGATGAAAAAGTTAATGACGGTGATATGACAATTGAGAAGGATGCAGTCACTTTGGTGGTTGATCCCATGAGTCTGCAATACTTGGTTGGCGGTGTGGTAGATTACACTGAAGGCTTGGAGGGTTCTCGTTTCTTCGTTAATAACCCCAATGCTAGCTCAACCTGTGGTTGTGGTGCATCTTTTACTGTTTAAGCGGTAACTTTACTGAACAAAGGACCTTTAATGGTCCTTTTTTGATCCACGTGCTAGCAAATTATTAACAGCAAATAACATCCCATCTTGGTTGTGTTACCATTGTCCCTGTTAATCAAGCATACAAGTGCGAGATGATGATCAACCTTCTGGTCTAGTCAATTAGGCCGCAGGGGTAATAACAGTTTCAACCTAATCACTCTACAAGGCAATGTAATGACTCAAACCTTTGCTCTACAAATTTCTCCAGAGGCTAAATCAGCCTATTTTGCAGACTACTTAAGTGTAGCAAGAGCAGAGCTCGCATTAATTGCAGGTATTGAGGAACCACGTTTACAACAGTACGGTGAATTAGATTTTTTTATCATTGATATTGACGAGCAGCGCTGTGTTGAATTACTCAAACTGTCTTTTGTGCAAGGAATTTACCACGTTGCGGGTAACCATTTAGTTCCCCTAAACATGGCGCTGCCTTTTGCATTGCATCCAGATTTTGTTTTTGGCAGTAAGTTTAAGGGCAAAACTAACGAGCGCTTAACGCAATTATTGTTAAATATTGGACTGTCACAAGTATCTGACCCCCTATCAGTGAAACTACTGGACCCCATGTGCGGAAGAGCCACTACACTGTTGTGGGCGATGCGCTACGGCATTCCAGCGAGGGGCATTGAAATTGATATTCAAGCCATTCCAGATATTCAGCGCAACGTAAAAAAATGGACCAAGATCCATCGTCAAAAGCATCTTATGCGGGATGGTTATATTGGCAAGGCGAATAAGAAAGGTCTCGGACGTTACTTGGACTTTACCGCTGATGAATGCAACTTCCGTGTTGTTCAAGGGGATGGCAGTACTCCTGCTGAGTCCTACAAAAAAGAAAAGTTTGATTTGATTGTGTCAGATCTTCCCTACGGTGTTCAGCACTTTGCATCAGGCACTGACCGTAATCCCATGGCGGTCATTGAGCGTTGTGTGAAGCCCTGGGCAGACATTTTGAAAAAGCATGGCGTAGTGGTGATTGCCTATAACAAAAATAATCCTAAGCGAGATGAGGTTGTTGCCTGTTTTGAAAAAAATGGATTTGATGTATTGGCCCATGATTTCTCTCACCGCATGAGTGAATCCATTGTTAGGGATGTGATCATCGCTAAAAAAGTATCAGGGCTGAAGTGAATTCAACTAAACCATGGAGCTCTAGCACGCTGTCAATGGAGACATTAACCTATAAACAAGGCGATAAAAAGTGTTGTTGCTCAGAGCAAAATAATACTTTGTTACAAATGTCATAACTTAACAGAATTGTTTGTGGTTTAGCCCTCTGTTATCTTCCTTGCCATATCAAAACATGATTCAACCGTTGAGTATTCAGAGCTGAAGTAGATTTACCTGACATCTCTCAAAACATTAACAATAAAACATCAAGATGATGTATGCCCAAATTGATTTTTCCACCCTCATGATTCATAAAGTAGGATGAGCCCCAATGAAGTACCCAAAAACTATAAAAGTATTTACAACTCTCTTGGCGCTGTTATCAGTCACAGCCTGTGTTAACACCCATCCTTACCAGTACAAATACGACAAGCAATTATTGCAGACTAATAACAAGGTGATGGTTCTCGTGCCCTTTAATGCAGAAAGGGACAGCTTACCATTACCAGAAGATGCGGCTAATTTGGTGTTGTCATCTGTAAAGCAAAAGTTTGAGTCCGATGGTTGGACAGTTCTGCAAGGTGAGGACATTTCCGACACGTGGCAGCAGGCGTATACACAGTTAAAGGAAAGTACCGGTTTATATGATTCGCAGACCGGACAGTATAAAACGGCAGAAATCAACAAAATAGAACATGGCATTACGTCACAAATACTTAAAGATACAGCGGCAAACTTTGTGTTGATACCTAGGATTTTGGTATCCACAGCTCAAGTCCAGAGTGATACCGCGGGCTGGCACGGTACCACAGAACAATCGTCAAGTTTTTGGAATAATGTTTTGAGTAACACGACGATGGTAAGAGCCAGTATTCCTGCATCCTCATTACAAATACAGCTTTATAATCAAGATGGAATAGTCTACGAACATAGAGGTGGTATTGAGTTAGTGAGTAAGATCAATAAACTATCTTCCACCTTTGAAGTAAAGGATAAACATTTTCAAGATCCTAAGAAAATCAAAAAAGCCTTAGAGATTGTATTAGAACCACTGTTTGCCGCTAAGTAGTTTAAACCACATAGATTAACATGGTTGCTCTGTCTTATGCCATGTGGCAGATTGATCGTTGAGGTTCGCAGCTGATTAAATGCTGGTGCGAACCTTGTTTATATTAACTATTCTAAGCGACTAAAAATTTATACCAATAGACAATAGCCACATGTTGCTTTTTTCTTCTGGATCAACCAAGTAATCAATACCAAAAGTCATTCCTGGTTTCAGTACGCCATAACTTTCTATACTTAGGCCGTAGGCTAAATATGTGGGTTTTTGCTCGTCATCATTACAGTCGAAATAGCATTCATCGTCTGAGAAGTCTGTTAAAATAGCAAAGCTAGCATTGGCAGATATGTGTGTCGTTAGCTGCAGTCCAGCGCCAACACCCGTAAAAGGAAAGCCTGCAAAGATGTGTCCGTGGAAAGCCTCGCTGCCATAACTTTTTCTGACGCCCAGGCCACCGTAGTGGGCGCCAAATCCTACGGACAAACCTGCTGAGCCATCATCAAATGTTCTTGGTTTTGCCATGCTAGTGCCAGTGACCATTAAAATAAGTAATGTCATAGGTAAAATTAGTTTCATTCTGCATTTCCATAAAATATTAATAAATACAATGACATGAATTTGTTTTGTGGGTTCCATAAAAACATATCATTACTTTAGAGCAAGATACTGACAGGTTTCCAATGGGCTTACATCTGCTTACAAAGTAACTGTTACTGACGTATTTTCAGCTTTGTTCAGGTTTGTTATCCTCACACACACGGAATTATGATCAAGGATTTTCCAGACATTATATCAGGAGTTAATATGCATATTATTGTTAATAATATTAAATGGATAATGATTGTTACAGGATTAATCACTGGCTCAATGATTGCTACCACTATTACCCCAAATGTAGTACTGAACAGTATGTTTGGTGAGTCACTCAATCACCCAGTTGGACTGCTGGTGGCGAGAAGTTGGGGCGTATTAGTCTTTTTAATCGGGGTATTACTTGTAATAGGTGGGATCAAGCCGGTTTATCGCAGACTAGCGCTTGTATTTGCCAGTGTGAGTAAACTGGCATTTAGTAGTTTGATCATGTTATTTGGCGCGGATTATCTAAACAAGGTGTTTTCAACCCTTGTGTTGGATCTTATTTTGGTTGCGGTTTTCGT
>JBELHI010000154.1:0-4384 GCA_042091475.1 Alteromonadaceae bacterium | reverse complement strand
TCTGATTGAGCATCATAAATAACGTCTAGGTCAGCGCTGACAGTACCCCATGTGGTTGTGCCGTTAACAAAATAGCCATTAGTGATCATATTATTACTGTCATCAATACTCGCGTCTAAATCTTGTGGTGGTAAAGGTGCAATCAGTGTTTCTGGGTAGTTGTTACACGTCATTGTTTGGTTGCGTTTATGCTTGAATACAATGACTCCCCATTGGTGTAATGTTGGGATTTCAACATGTCGTTTGCCTCCGTTTGAGGTTAACGGCAATATTTCACACTGTGGTGTGGTGGCATCTGTATCAACTGAATAATAAAAAGCTTGTTTAACTGATTTACCAAAAATACTTCGGTCATCAATCGTTATCTTAATGTTATTAAGCGGTGTGTAACTGTCGGTGCTGGTATCCAAGGTTTTGTTTAATACGTGCATGACATAGGGCTTTGAATTGGTATTATTGTGCTTACGAGCAACAGTTTCAATTTGACTGTGGTGGACACCTGCATCCACGTAACCATTAGTACCTACTTTGTTTTGCAGTAGTGAAATATCACTGACATCATTAATATGTACGCGTTTATTGGGATCAATCAATGCCATTTGTTGGGCTGTGAGGTGTTGAATGTCGTCTGTTGTTACGATGACGGTTGCATTTGCTAGGGCCTGACTGGTTGGTGTGGTAGACCATAAATCATTACCAAAGCTCAATAAATTATATTGGATCCCGGCATCATCTAATAACTTACTGATCTCAAAAATGGCTGGCGGTATACCGTTTACCCTGTGAGCCTTGGCAGCTTCCATGGCTTCATAGGAATGTAATAGTACGACTCTTGCGTGACTGTCATAGCCATCAAATAGACCTTCGTTACCGGCAATAAAGTCAGTAATGAATTCAAAATCTCCTGGGTTTGACATAAAACCCTCATTTTTCACTGGGATCACATAGTTAACGCCATTAGCATAGGCCTCTGCCATTAATTGTCGGGGACGATTAATGGCGTTGTTTGCTTCCATCTCAGCCCAATCAGGGGGCCCTTGATTGAAGGTTAGTGCCTTACCTTGAGATTGTGCAATTTTGTATAAAATACGAATAGATTGCGGATCACCTTGCTCTTCTTGTGAATAAAAGTCTGTATCAGCAGGATTTACGCCGGCAACCGGGTATACTAGTTTTCCGCTGGTACTAATATGAATGTCTGGTGTGGCGTCACCGTTTGCATCAAGGAATTGATTAGCATGTAGCTTTAGCGTTTGCAGGAGCTCGCCGTGAGCTTGTACCTGAAAGGCTTTAAAAGCATCGTATAATGGGATGCTGGCTGTCTGGTTAAGGTATACCGCATCCATCAATTGGGCGTCAGTGTAACCCAATGAGAGTAAGTAGCTCTGGTAATCAAATTGGTTAAAATTAGTGACTTGGCTGTTAGTTAAATGAGCACTAATGGTTTGATTAAAACTGGCTATATCTGGATATTGTGTTGATAGATATTGGCTAAACGCGGTGACTGAATGACTAGAAAAATCACCCGCCCAATATAAGGTTTTTGCTGAGCTGGTTTGTGAATCAAACATGATTGCATCAACGTTCCCGCCTAATGCAAAGCCAACGGTATCTTGAGGGTTGCCGCCCATCAGTACGTTAACTTGTTGTTTTAGCAAATCTTGTACTTGTGGACTGTGGGTAGAGTAGTAAAAAGGCGGTAACGTGTGTTGTTGACCATTCCATGTGTAAGTCCACGTTTGCCCTGTATACAGTCCCTGATTTAATTGGTCTTCGGTAAAACGAGAGCTGGCGCAGTTTTGGCCCGTGCAATTTTGCCCTCCCGGCATACCTAAATGGGCGGGATAAAACTGATAGCTTCCTTCTAACGTTCGTACCGATTGACTGCGGTGGTCAATATTGTTGATGGTGAAGTATTCTGCAAAGGTCTTCCAGTTTGCATCAAATTCTACGCGGGCTTGAACTTTCACACCTTGTGCTCTGGCGTTAGCAATATCAAGGTAAAATTGTGTTTTATCTGGCTGTGTGATGGGCCGCCAATGATGAAACAGCCAATTGTACCAATCGGCTTGAAAGTAACTGGGAATGGTGACCGTTGCTTGGCTGTAATTACCCGTATCAAATTGACGCAGTAATAAATCAGACTGCTTTGGTGTATCAGCACTGGCTGAGTGGGTCGCCATGGCCATTAATAAAGGTGCTACGATCTTATACTTATGTAACTTCAACATTGTCTCGCCCTTAATGTATATAATTTATTGTTAACAAAGTGTAACTAAGTGATAAATATCACTGTAGATTGTTAAGATCAAGTTAATTGATTTTGATTTTTTGTAGTATTTATAGATGGATAGCTATCTGAAATGTGTGAGTAAACGTATTTAAAATCCCTATGTAGGGGCCATACTAGTTATAGAAAAATGGATATAGGGGCTAACCCAATGACTGATGTCATCAGGTTAAATTGGGCAGAGTATATTTGTTTTATTCAAGCCACTAGAGGGATCAGTAAAGCAACGCCAACACTAAGCAACAAACCGGTTAATGCTTTTAATATGTCATTTACTACTAATCTAGCGGAGTCATTTAGTGGGGGCTCGTACATATGCATGCTTATGGCTAGTTGTCGACCAGCAAGAAGACCTAAAAATACCCACGTCGTGCTCATTGGCATATTACTCCATTCCTTAAACACAAGTAGGATCAT
The DNA here is from genome assembly GCA_042091475.1 of Alteromonadaceae bacterium. GTDB lineage: Bacteria > Pseudomonadota > Gammaproteobacteria > Enterobacterales > Alteromonadaceae > CAXRGH01. The sequence goes on along the minus strand of JBELHI010000154.1, from coordinate 1,677 downwards.
GGCATAAATAAAATCAATGATACAAGCAGCTCGAATATCTGCAGTGCCTGTTTTACTATTAACGATTTTTTGTATTTTGCCACCCATTTGTTTGAAGATGAAACCTTGTAGCACCACTAAAAAAATAAGCGAAATTAACAGTTCAGTAGACGAGATGTTACGGGGCATGTAGACGAAGATATTAGCAAGATCTTGAATTAACCACTGACTCCATAAGAACCCAGTGGACAGCCATTGTCCAATAATCCATGCAGGATGTACTGCCTGGTGATTGGTTTTAATAAAATACGCACTGAGCTTGGCAATGACAAACCTATAAGTGACAATAGCAACAAAAAATGCCACTAGATAACCAAGTATTGACTTGCCTAACATGGCCTCGATATTTTTGGGATTGAATACGATAAGCACCATAAAAGTCGTGCTTACAGGGATACCAAAGCGGGTTAAGATCAAAATGACTAGCGGCGGCAGTATATGAAACCACTGTATACCCTGTTCAGGCCATGGAAATTTTTCCAATCGGCCAAAGGCCGGATCACCATTATTTGCCAACCAACCATATGCTACAACCAAGATTAGTATAGTTGATGCAAACGCCCACAATAGCCACCAAGGACGATGGGAATTTGAGGCAATAAAGGTACCTAAGGTTTGTATGGAGTCATTGGCGATGATGGCATAAGCAGCCATTGCGAAGCCAATAACCATGAGTAACTCTAAGCTCATTTATTGTATCCAAAATAATTTACACACAAACAGAATAAGCGATAAATATTTCAATATGATGATTGTATTCTGTAGAATTAAATTTAGCCTGATAACTATTTTCCATTGCTGTCAATAAGATGATGTAGTTTAAGCCCCTCTAATCATATAAGTTGTTTTTTATGTTAAATGTTCACACCACGGGCTATCCATTCAAAACTTACTGAAATAGTTGACTTTTAAGGGGGAATTTTTTGTGTTTGGCAATCCAAGGCCAGACTTATATAGGGTTGTAGCATTTTTTAATTTTGTATTTTGTTAACTATTTTACCGTTTTACACATTCTTCTATTTACAATGCTTTTACAAATGTGGTGTAATTAGGTTATAACAAAGTGTTTTTTATTAACAAAAAATCACTATTTGTACCTATGAGTACCAACTGAGCTGGAAGTATAAGTATGAGAAAACAGAATCAATCGAGAGCCTTGTTATTATTATCAACTTTGTTGACTACGGCTGCATGTGGTGGTGGTGGTGATACCTCACCAGCAACGGGTACTGGCTCAGGAACAGGAACAGTTGCAGATGAAAGCGTTGAATTTCAAATCAGCAGTACCACGTCATTTACCGTGGCTGAAAATACAGTTTTTAATTCCGTAGCCCCCAGCACGAGCGGCGACACCCCAGATGGCGCTTTGGTCTGGAGTATAGGCGGAGCTGATCAAGGGGCTTTTTCTGTTGAATCATCTTCAGGTGTTGTGACATTAACGGCTCAAGATTATGAGCAGCAAGCAGATTCCGATTCTAATAATGCATTTGAAATTACGTTAACAGCAACGGATGAGAAGGGTAATTCAGATACGACAGCCTTTACCGTTACGGTAACGGACGTAGACGAAAATACTGGCGGTACGGACAACACAGGCGGTACCGATAACAACACCGACACTGACACTGGCGATAACAC
>JBELHI010000153.1:0-4443 GCA_042091475.1 Alteromonadaceae bacterium | reverse complement strand
GGTGGTACTCGTACTGCGTCTATTTCTGGCGCTGCGGTAGCATTAGTAGATGCATGACGTTATATGCGGAGCAAAGGTATTTTGAAGACTAACCCGGTAAAGCACATGATTGCGGCTATTTCTGTTGGCGTTTACAAAGGCGATGCAGTGGCTGATTTGGAGTACATTGAAGACTCTGAAGCAGAAACAGACATGAACGTTGTGATGACGGATACCGGTAAGTTAATTGAAGTGCAGGGTACTGCAGAGGGCGAACCGTTTTCTTTTGAAGAAATGCAGGAAATGTTGAAGTTAGCACATGACGGTATTCGTGAGATCTTTGATATTCAAAAAGCAGCCTTGAATTAATTAGGAGTCACCATGCAAGCGTATAAAAAAGCCTTTATTGAATTTGCATTGGCGCGTAACGTGTTGCGTTTTGGTGCCTTTACTTTGAAGTCTGGGCGCACCAGTCCGTACTTCTTTAATGCCGGCCTGTTTAATACGGGTGGTGACTTAGCCAAACTGGGACAGTTTTATGCTGAAGCTCTGATGAGTGCTGGCATTGACTACGATGTGCTATTTGGTCCTGCTTACAAGGGTATTCCCATTGCTACTACTACAGCGGTGGCTCTGGCAGACAAACACAATATTGATAAGCCCTATTGTTTTAACCGTAAAGAAGCGAAGACTCACGGCGAAGGCGGTAGCTTAGTGGGTAGTGAGCTCAAGGGTAAAGTGATGCTGGTGGATGATGTGATCACTGCTGGTACTGCAATCCGCGAGTCTATGGCGTTGTTAGAACAACAAGGTGCTTCTTTGGCAGGCGTATTGATTGCCTTGGATCGTCAGGAAAAGGGCAAGGGTGAGTTGTCTGCTATTCAGGAAGTTGAACGTGATTTTGACACGCAAGTGGTGTCGATTGTGAGTTTGACGGACTTGGTGGAGTATTTACAACATCAGCCTGAAATGAGTGAGCATTTACTATCCATTCAAGCATACCGTGAGCAATATGGCATTTGTTGAGTTTAACGGTCGCGAATATGAAGTACAGGACACGTTAGACGCTATTGGTTTACGGTGTCCTGAGCCTGTGATGATGCTACGCATGACAATCCGTAATATGGTTAATGGTGAGCACTTGTTAATATTAGCTGATGATCATTCTACGACTCGCGATGTACCCAGCTTCTGTCGGTTTATGGAACATACCTTGGTGGCGTCACAGACTGAATCTTCGCCTTATCAGTATGTGGTGCGCAAGGGTGGTTAGCTAGCCATCACCAAGCGTTTAAATCGAACAAGCCCGAGCTTACCTTAACGGTATGTCCTCGGGCTTTTTTATGGCATTAGTTACAGCGCTAAGTAGCGGTTAAGGTAATGACTTTGCATAAACTTCACTGCGTCATCCATGCTCATAGTCGCTTGTTCGCTAGTTAAGCTGGCAAATGCTTGGGTATAAAATGCGGTTTGTTTGAAAGCCTCAAACTGCTTTTTCTGATAATCCTGATATTCTGCTGTGGTGAAGTCTAGTTGTGCTAGCACCCTTCCTTGTTTTACTTTAAGCACCTTATATCGTTCATATTTTGTTGGGTAGCCCATGTAGACAGGACCTTTAATTTGTCCATGAGGGATCAGAAGCGCACCACTATACCAAGTAGCAGTGGTGCCTTTATTATCTGTTTCATCGTTAAATAAACTGGCGTAAATACTCACCAGGTTATTGGGATTGTCTTTGGTTGGTACATTGATAGTGATATCAGTTAGACGCAATGTGTTGTTTAGTATTTTCCATTGGGCAACATAACCACGCCAGTTGTCTGATGATATTGACGCTTCTTTAGGTACTGTCCATCCGCTTTCTTTTAGGTACTGGTATAAGGGAACAGTGGTGAGGCTGTATTCGTGATCGTCTATCACAATAGCATCAGGTACTTGAGTTGTGGCATTTAGGCTGAACGACATCATTATGTATAATGGTATTAAGAGGTGTTTTAATATCATAACTTATCCTTTGTGGATCAATTCACTGTCAATTTATGGCGATTATTCAGTCTGCCTTTGTGGCTAATAGTTCCCTTTGGTGGCAACAAAAAAGCGCCTATGTTGGGCGCTTTTTAAGGTGTTACTAAGACGGTATTTAGTCTATTTTAGTAACCCTGCGATTTCACGTAATTTGGCTTTGATGGTACGCATATTTTCAGGACCGGTACGCAGTAACTGTTTTTGTGGTGCGGTCAGATTTTCAATTTGACGGTCTGCGTACTGATACATCACACTTTCTGATTCGACAGCGACCGGCACTGGAATTTCCGGTGTATCTAAAACGTGGTTTATGGCTGCAAGTAGCACGTCGTCAAAGTCTGTACCAATGCTGATTTCGTCGTAGATATTCTGAATTTCTGGTTTGTAGTCTTTGTATAAGTTAACTAAGCCTTCTGCACTAATGCTTTCAAACGCTTCACTGTAAACGGTGTAGCGACGGTAGCTCGCAGCATCTATCCATTCTTTACCCGCTTGTTGGTATACTCTGAATTTATTGGTGGGGCTGTTCAGGAGCTGGTGATTATCTGCTAACTCTTCTTGTGCTAGATTGTCTGTGAAGACTACAAAACGGTTTAGCAGGTCATTGTTCACCAGTAAATGCCCTAGTACATTCGACGGTGATAATGACAAGATCAAGCCTTTGATAGTGCCGTCGCTGATGTCTATGGCTTCTGGCTCTTCTACTTCAATCACTTCTTCAATAATTTCTTCGACTGCGATTGGTGCCTGATCTTCAATGATTTCCGCTTCTTGCACCGGCTCAGGGATCACCATTTCTTCGGTTTCAATGGCGTCCATAAAAGTGTCGACCACTGGCTCTGGTGTGGTTTCAATAATAGGTTCTGGCTCAACCACAGGTGCTATTTCAACCGGTACGCTGACAACGGGTTGTTTAACTTCTTCGACGTCCTCTGATGGGAAGAAAATTAATCCCAATATTAATACCACCACAACCGCTATTATTATAGCAATGTGAGGTACAAACGAACGTTGCGGGGCTGGAGAGCTCTCTGACATATTGAATCCCTTTAGCATTGAAGGAAACTGTTTCCTTCTGATAGTACATATTTAAAGATTTTTGCTCTGATTACAATCCTTGAAATCAGATTTTTATATAATTTTTAGTGATGATGGTGTTTGTGTTTGTCAAAAGTGACTGTCATCATCTCCTCGCTACCATCAAATGTGAGGGTTTTTACTTTACCGCGACCTTCAAAATTGATGGTGTTTACTTGAGAATCCCACAATTCCCGCAATGCGCCATGTTTGATAGTCAGTTGAGAGACCTTATTAAGGGCTGCGGTTTCCTGGTATATCCAGATAAACTTGCCTTCAATTTCATGACCAACGCTATCCAGTGGGATGACTTTGCCTTGGCTCATCACAGAAAAGCGCTCTACCACATAGTTGCTAAACGCTTTTTGCGCTTCTTCTGAGCGATACAAGTCTGCGCCTTTTTGAAATAAAGACTGCATTGCATGCTCGGCATCATGCAGGTAGAAGCGGTGCATCACTTCTACCTGTTGTGTCCGCTCATTGAACAATACCTTTGTGATGGCCGCTTTGTTTTGATGTGCAAATGCACTGTTAGCGATAACCGTCAGTAATAGTGTGATCAAGGTGAGCAGTTTTTTCATGATAATTAGTCCTCTTTCTTATCTGAGTTCTGTTTGTCTTTGTCGTCAGTTTTTAGTTCAGTTTTACTGTCGTGCATAATGTCACGATAGACTAAACCTGTACGCTTTTTAGACTTGTAGGCTTCAACACGAGATTGAATGATTTGTCTTGGGTAGTAGTTGTTACTGCGGTCGGTGTCCGCTGTTTCCCACTGTGGGTCAACTTCTACTTGTGTTAATACTTTGTCAGAGACAATCAGCTTACTGACGTTTTTGCTGTTACGACGCCAGATTTCAGCGGGGATGTACATACGCTCAGACGTACCGTCTTCATAGCTCAGTTGTAAGATGACTGGCATCACCAAACCACCTTTGTTGCTGAAGTCTAATACGTAGTAGTTTTTGTCTTCTTCAACCGCACGCTCAAACGCTTTACGCTCCCAAGGCTTGAGGTCTTTTAAGAACTTCTGGTAGCTGTTGCGCTCTTTGTTGGTAACCGTAAAGCGGTCGTTAGTGTCGTAGAAGTCAGACACGTCTGCATTGCGCTCAACCCATGTTTTACCGTCTGCTCGGTTGCGAGTGACTGATACTGCTTCAGGCTTGTCCATTTCCACTTGACGCTTGCGCGCGTAGTCAATGTCGGGATCTTTGGTATCCATACGTAGGCTGTAGACTTTGTCTAGCGAGATATCAACGTGATCAGTGGTGTAGAACCAACCGCGCCAGAACCAATCCAAGTCAACACCAGACGCTTCTTCCATTGTACGGAAGAAATCAGACGGTGTTGGACGCTTGTACTTCC
>JBELHI010000152.1:0-4490 GCA_042091475.1 Alteromonadaceae bacterium | reverse complement strand
ACGCTTTGAGTGATTCAAGCTCGGTACTGGTTTTTAACGGTGCTCTGAAATCAATACCCTGACAGGCAGCTAGCCATTCTACCGCCAATATACCTGCGACGTTGTCAAAGATATCCCGTAACCTACGACCTGCAAAGGTGGCCATAGATACATGGTCTTCCTGATTGGCCGATGTTGGCAGTGAGTCTATTGACGCTGGGTGGGCTAATGTCTTGTTTTCACTTGCTAGGGCGGCACAGGTGACCTGCGCAATCATAAAGCCAGAATTAACGCCGCCGTTGTTGACCAAAAATGGCGGTAGACCACTCAAATTTGAATCGATTAATAATGCCATACGACGCTCTGCGATGGAGCCAATCTCAGAAATCGCAATCGCCAACATATCTGCTGCCATTGCTACCGCTTCAGCATGAAAGTTACCGCCTGACAGTATGTCTTGCTCATCCGCAAACACCAGCGGATTGTCTGATACGCCGTTGGCTTCAATCACGAGTGTCTGTGCGGCATAACGCATTTGTTGTAAACAGGCACCCAACACTTGAGGCTGACAGCGCAATGAATAGGGATCTTGCACTTTTTCACAGCCCTCATGAGAACTACCAATCTCTGATGTCGCCAGTAATTTAAGGTGGGCAGCAGCAACGTCTGATTGTGCTTGGTGACCTCTCACTTGGTGAATACGAGCGTCAAAGGGAACACGCGAACCCTGCGCCGCTTCTACTGACAAACTACCAATGGCAATACTGCTTTCCAAGGCATTTTCAGCATAAAACAAGCCTTGTAATGCAAACGCAGTTGACGCCTGTGTACCGTTCAGTAAGGCCAAACCTTCTTTCGGTGCTAAGGCTATTTTTTCTAAGCCTGCAATCAGTAATCCGTGGGAGGCTGAGATACGTTCGCCTTGATAGAAAACTTCGCCTTCTCCAAGTAAAACAGCACTCATATGGGCCAACGGCGCCAAATCACCTGACGCACCCACTGAGCCTTTTTCTGGAATAGCGGGTAACACTTGCGCATTGTATAACTGTATTAGCGCTTCAATCACACTTAAGCGAATACCCGAAAAACCGCGAGCAAGAGAGTTAATTTTGAGTAACATTAACAACCGAACGGTGTCTTCTGACATAAAGTTACCAATGCCCGCGGCATGGGACAAGACAATAGAGCGTTGCAGTGTTTCCAATTCGTCTTGTTCTATACGGGTATTAGCCAATAATCCAAAACCGGTATTAATACCATAGACAGTGCGACCATCAGCCAGCACGTCTAACACCGTTTGGTGAGCAAGATTAATGTCATGGTGACAGTCTGGGTTAAGGGCAATATTAACGTGTTGACGGTGCACGCGGCGTAAGTCGTCTAGTGTTAGTTGCCCCGGATTAATCAAAAATGTGGTCATTATGATTCTCCTTTATCCAGCATGGGGAGGTCGAGGTTGTGATCATTGGCACAGGTTTTAGCAATGTCATAACCGGCATCAGCGTGACGCATCACACCGGTTGCCGGATCATTGTGCAGTACTCTTGCAATGCGCGCATCAGCTTCTTCACTACCGTCACAAACAATCACCACACCCGAGTGCTGACTAAAGCCCATGCCCACGCCGCCACCGTGATGTAGGCTGACCCAAGTAGCGCCGCCCGCTGTATTTAGCATGGCATTCAGTAACGGCCAGTCAGAAACAGCGTCAGAACCGTCTAACATACTTTCAGTTTCACGGTTAGGTGAAGCCACTGAGCCAGAATCTAGGTGATCACGACCAATCACGACAGGCGCTGAAAGTTCGCCGTTTCTGACCATTTCATTGAAGGCGAGCCCCAACTTCTGGCGTTCACCCAGACCCACCCAACAAATACGCGCAGGTAAACCTTGAAACTGAATACGCTCCTTCGCCATATCTAACCAGTTGTGGAGATGTGGATTGTCTGGGATCAGTTCCTTCACCTTGGCATCTGTTTTATAAATGTCTTCTGGATCGCCTGATAGCGCTACCCAGCGGAAAGGCCCGATACCTTGGCAGAACAGTGGACGGATGTAAGCAGGCACAAAACCGGGGAAATCAAAGGCGTTGTCTAACCCTACTTCAAGTGCCATTTGACGAATATTGTTACCGTAATCCAAAGTCGCAGCGCCGCGCTGTTGAAGATCCAACATGGCTTTTACCTGAATCGCCATAGACGCTTTGGCTGCTGCAACTACCGCTTGTTCGTCGCTATCACGTAAGCTAGACGCTTGCGCCATGGTCCAGTTTTTGGGTAGGTAACCATTGAGGGGATCGTGGGCTGACGTTTGGTCAGTAACCACATCTGGCGTCACACCTTTTTCCACTAATGCGGGGAACACATCGGCAGCATTGCCGAGTAAGCCGACAGAAATGGCCTCACCGGCGGCAATCGCCTCATCAATCATGGTGAGTGCTTGTTCCAATGAAGTGGCTTTTTTGTCGACGTAACCGGTTTTTAAACGGAAGTCGATACGACTCTCATCCACTTCCACCGCTAGCATACAATACCCCGCCATGGTAGCAGCTAGGGGTTGTGCACCACCCATGCCACCTAATCCACCGGTTAAGATCCAACGCCCTTTGGCTTGACCGTCAAAGTGTTGTTTGGCAACGCTAACAAAGGTTTCATAAGTGCCCTGCACTATCCCCTGTGAACCAATATAGATCCAAGAGCCTGCGGTCATTTGACCGTACATCATTAATCCTTGTTTATCTAACTGATTAAAGTGCTCCCAATTGGCCCAATGAGGGACCAAGTTTGAGTTTGCAATTAATACACGCGGCGCGTTTTCGTGAGTTGGGAAAACGCCAACCGGTTTACCACTCTGAACTAATAAGGTTTCATTGTCGTTCAGTCGTTTTAGTACATCAACAATGGTATCAAATGACTGCCAATCACGAGCAGCGCGACCAATACCACCGTACACCACTAAGTCTTGTGGATGCTCCGCTACGTCGGGATCAAGGTTATTCATCAGCATCCGCAGTGGTGCTTCTGTTTGCCAACTTTTCGCATTGAGGGTCGTGCCACGAGGGGCTCTAATGGTGCGTGAAGGGTCATGTCTATTCATCATTTACTCCTGAAGGAACTAAAAATCAAGGTGACCACCAAGGCGATAGCGATTGCCTGGGTGGATTAACACGGCATAACTGACAATGCCTTTGGCTGAATATGTACGGCGAGAAATTTTTAAGCAGGGCTGCTGTTTATCAATCTGTAATTCCTCTGCGTCTGTCGCAGACGGACAAACGGCTTCAACAATATGGTCGGCTTCCGTTAACGGTGCCACTTTACTCAAATAGTAATTTGGGGTGATCTGACTGAAATCTTGCTGCAGATAATCATGGGCAAGCTGGGGGTTGACTAAACGGTTTTCAATTTGCACGGGTAACTGATTTTCCCAGTGAACAAGGACAGTGTGATAAATGTCCTCACCCACAGCAACTGCTAACCATACCGCTTGTTGTTCATTGGCTTGAATGGTCTTGTGGCATAACACCGACGAACGATGTTGGTGGCCACGTTGGGTAATTTCGTCATGAATACTTTGTATCGCTAACATTGAACTCATGGGTCTGTGGTCAGACACAAACGTACCCAATCCTTGAGAGCGTACCAAGATCCCCTCGTCCACCAGCTCAGTAATAGCCCGACGTGCGGTCATGCGGCTAACCTCAAATTGCGCTGCCAACTGATTTTCAGACGGCACTTTATCGCCGGGTAACATATCACCCGCTTCAATGCTGTCGAGTAGCTGAGATTTGATGGTAATGAAGCGCGCTTGCATACGGTTTTTACTATTGGCTGATATTGAATGGTCAAACAATCTACACCAAGCCACTTGTATATACAAGTTTATACAAGTAGACTTTTGCCATCGTAGTTTGTATGAGATCCCGCTATGCATGATTCAGAGACTTTACCAAAAAGCGTCTGTGACACCCTTATCCACAACGTGGATATTGTCACTATGCAAGACGACGGCAGTGATTACGGCATTATTGAGAACGCCACGGTTGCTATCGCGAATGGTACATTTGTGTATGTCGGTGATGATCAAGCATGTCCTTATGTTGCTCACAATACGATTGACGGTGAGGGTCAATGGCTATTACCAGGCATGATTGATTGCCATACACACCTGGTATTTGGTGGTAACCGCGCTAAAGAATTTGAAATGCGGTTGCAAGGGGTCAGTTATGCCGACATTGCACGCCAAGGTGGGGGCATTCAAAGTACCGTCAATGCCACTCGTGAAGCGTCTGAAGCCTCATTGCTGACAGATGCTGTAGAACGCGCCTTTAAACTGTTGAAAGAAGGTGTGACTGCGTTAGAAGTAAAATCAGGCTACGGTTTAGACCAAGACACTGAACTCAAAATGTTACGAGTCGCCAAGGATATTGAGCAACAATTACCCCTTAACATTTGTACCACTTACCTTGGCGCGCATGCCATACCCAAGGAATATCAAGATAACCGTAACGG
>JBELHI010000151.1:3081-4494 GCA_042091475.1 Alteromonadaceae bacterium | reverse complement strand
TCAAAAGCCATCATTCTATGATGGCTTTTTTTTACCTTTCAAAAACAACGGGACGTGCTTCATAATAAATCTCACCTAAAAAATTCGTTAAAAAGTCGGATTGTTACCACTCACAATTGGTTACACGAAGAGACGCTATGTGCCTTGTATACCGCTAACATATTCTTTAATCTGTAAATCAAATATTCGTATCTGTTTTTACAAGAAGTCCATTGATGAAAATCGCACTTATTTACTTCACTAACACCGATGTAACTGGCCAACTAATGCAAGCCGCCGCTGATGAAATAGAAAAAGCTGGGGGATCGCTGGTCAGCCATCGTATTCGCGGTAAAGAAATTATTGAAGGCCGCTTTGTTAAGCAATCTTTGATGGACTCGCTGCACCAGTGTGATGCTATCATTTTTGGCTCTCCCACTTATATGGGCAGTGTAGCGGCACAATTTAAAGCATTTGCTGATGCTACCAGCGACTTTTGGCGTGAACAAAAATGGGCAAGTAAAATCGCCGCTGGTATGACCTCGGGCACCGGTTTAAATGGTGACCAAACCTCGACCCTGCAATATTTTACTACACTAGCCAGTCAACACGGTATGATTTGGATAGGCCTAGACACCCCCTATGAGCCAACAGGTGCTGCAGAACATGAGCTCAAAGGGGTAAACCGCCTAGGTTGCCAACTCGGTGTTACCGCCTGCAGTCCTGACGGCGAGGTGGACAACAATGATCTCAACAGTGCACGCTATCTTGCGCGCAGAGTGATCGCCCTAGTCAATAGATTGGCGTTTAAATAAACTTCGCTATAAGTGCTAAGGCAATAAATACTATGCATGCACAGTAGACAAAATTTAACCACTTTTAGCATCAAACGTTTAACCCAAAAAATTACTATTGATAACTATTATCATTTACGCAACTAATGATATGTTATATCATCTCGTCATTAAATTTCGAGTTGAGAGTAAAAGTGAAAAAAGTAAATGTCGTTATCGTCGGTGCCGGACCCGCTGGTTTAGGTTGTGCAGTACTACTCAAACAAATGGGTATCAGTGACGATGATATGTGGGTCTGCGATGCAAAAACTATCGGCAGTACTTTTGAAGCATGGCCAAAAGAAATGCGTATGATAACGCCCTCATTTCCCAGCAACGGTTATCATCAAACCGACTTAAATGCGATTACTCCCGACACATCTCCTGCCTTCAGTTTAGGTAAAGAGCATCCTAGCGGTCCAGAATACGCCGCATATCTTCGCAGTGTCGCTCAGCACTATGGTGTATCTGTGCAAGAGAACACCAAAATTATTAGCGCACAATCTCATGCCAGAGACAGTTTTCTTCTCACAACGGAAAAGGGTGATAAGATCCACACTCAATATTTAATTTGGGCAGGTGGTGAATTCTCTGCGCCACG
>JBELHI010000151.1:0-2981 GCA_042091475.1 Alteromonadaceae bacterium | reverse complement strand
CACTGGTGACAATGAGTTCCGACTCGTATCAACCACTGGTGATACACTTTTCAGTAAAGGAAAACCTATTAACTGTACCGGCTTTGATACCCACTTAGGACCGGTTGCTCATATGTTTGAACGCAATGAAAAAGGCGATCCTATCATCAATAAATTTGATGAATCCGTGAGCCGTCGTAATTTATTTTTGACCGGGTCCAAATTAGTTCATGACGATATTGTATTGTGCTTCATTTACAAATTCCGCGGAAGATTTGCAACGCCGTGCGGTCTGATTGGTACTGAACTAGGATTGGATACTTCCATTCTCAGTCATTATCAACAAGCCGGTATGTTATTAGCGGATCTCTCGTGCTGTAAAGACCAGCAGTGCCATTGCTAGTTACGAGGAAAATTTTATGAATAATAAATTTTTATCTAAAGCCATTAATTTATTGAGCCACTCTACGAGCTTATTATTAATCGCTATTATTTTGGGCTCTGTACTGGGTTTAACATCAACGACAGTGGCCAATTCCGCGAGTCAATTCATAGACCCTACTATTTTAGTATTGGTGTTTTTATTACTCTTTGAAGTACCTTTAAAAGGGGTTTTTAAGGGTATCACCAATATTCGCTTTATTGGCTTGGCTTGGGCGCTTAATTTCCTCATCATCCCTTTTGTTGGTTATGGTATAGCCTCGCTATTTTTGTCCGGTGAGTCACTTTTCTATACAGGCCTTGTGATTTATTTTATGGCCCCTTGCACCGATTGGTACTTAGGTTTTACTCGTTTAGCGAAAGGAAACGTGGAGTTAGGTGCTGCTTTATTACCGATTAATATGGTATCTCAGCTTGTCCTATTTCCAGTCTACTTATTACTGTTTGAAACAGTAGTCGCTTATAAAATTGATATACAAGTGTTACTAGAATGGTTCTTACAACCTCTTTTGGCGGCCGCTATCTTGCGCTTTGTACTTCACAAAGTAATTGACCATTGCCTAGCGGTTTGTAAAGTAATGATACCTGTCGCGCTGACGTTGTTAGTGGGGCAAATATTTGCAGCGAATATTAATCAGCTTGTTACGCAACTGTCCATCGTACCATTATTGATGGTGGCTATATTCACGTTCTTTGTAGTGACGTATTTGTTGGCTGAAGGGATGGCTAAGCTAGCAAAACTGGACTACCCAGAACAGTGTTTACTGACGTTTACTACTGGTGCAAGAAATGCCCCATTGATGCTGGGATTGGCGATGGTAGTGTTACCCAATCAACCACTGATTTATCTGACCATCACAATTGGGATGTTAATTGAATTCCCGCATTTGATTGCCCTCAAAGCAGTATTATTGAGACGATTAAAAAGTAGTGAATCAACTTCTTCGAATGGCGTAAAACGTGCCGCTAAACAGAGTTCCCCTTCACTATAAATAAGCATGATTTTTAACACAGTGAAGTCATATTTCACTGTGCTAATACGCGAACTTTAAGTAACATCGACACGGATGCTGACTGTTAATCTACACTGATAGCAAAATAAACTGGGTGATGCAGTAAAGAATGCCATCAAGCGGTTACTTTAGAACGCAATAATGTAAACCGCATATCAGCGTTAGTAGTGATTCATTATAGTCTTAACAAATAAAACCATGCTCTTCGCTTTTCCGAATAAAAATCCAGTGTTACTATCTTGTCACCATAAACAACCTACACAATCTATGTCATTTGCCCTAAGCGCTAGCAAGAATCCATATAAAACTATCATCCAGAGAGGTTTGCTCTTTGCTACATTAACTGTCGCAATACTGCTGGTATTCCAGCCGTTTGGTACCTACGAGTCCGATATTTCATACAAATATCTAAAATTATGTGGTTATGGTTTAGTCACTTTATGTGCCATGGTTGTTGCAGGTTTAATTGAACTCGCTTGGAGTCATAAACATTCTTTTAAACGGTTAGAAAGGTACTTGATCCCCACTCTTTATTTGTTGATCACAGGCTTCTTCAATCATGGTTATTTTGCTGTAACGGTGTTAGGCACATGGCACTGGTATAATCAAATATTATTCTTTTTTTATGTGGCTACTATCGGCGCCTTCCCCGTTGCTTTTATGCTCTTGGTGGGTCGCCATGCTCGGCAAATTAGACTGTCGCAAACCAATTCTACGGAATCCGGAGAGTCTGTTAGTGAAGAACAATCCCCACAAGCTGCAGTAGACCAACCGTCACAGTTAGTCATATTGTCTGGGGAGAATAAAAATGAGGTGTTAAACCTCAACATCAATGAATTGGTGTCAATTAAGGCCGCCGATAATTATTGTGAAGTCACTGCAGTCAGACAGCAAACGGTAACAACAAACCTGCTGCGCATTTCCCTCAACAAGTTATTGGAACAATTCCCAACAGATATCCATATTGAACGCTGCCACCGCTCCTATGCTGTCCATATTGATGCCGTGACATCTTATTCGGGTAACGCAAGTGGACTCACATTAATGACAAGTATCGATGGTTTTACCATTCCGGTATCACGTGCTTATGTCAAAGCAATTAAAAACGCGTTAGATAGCACCTCATAAGCAACATCAAATAATCAATGACTTTCATCATTCACGACTGAGGGTTGTTGCTGGGTGTTGTATCTGCCACTAAAATCACTACCGACGGTCGTTGGCCAGTAAAAGTCATCATTAATAGCTCTGAGTGTCACTGATTAAACGATTGCACAGGCCGATATTCCATCACTTCATTACACTACCTTAGTCCACCAGCAAAATCCGTATTGTCATTCGCCCCCTGTTCCTTGTCATTCACCCCTAATGCTTGTTAATCCGCCCATTTCACTGGTGTTGAGCCCTCACTGCTGGCGCGATTTATCTTCCACTGACATGCTAGACACATATTCAAAACACGTTATTTGAGGATTACGAAAATGGAACGAATGGTTAAAACAGTTATTTTTATTAGTGTCTTTATGGGCTGTCACTTCTTTATGGGTA
>JBELHI010000150.1:0-4571 GCA_042091475.1 Alteromonadaceae bacterium | reverse complement strand
TGCGTAAAGTGGTAAAGTTAGTAACCGCTTGCTTCGTCTCTACCGCGGCTAAAAACGACAAATAACGTTGGTCAGCTTGGTTTTGCGGATTAATTTTTGTGGTGGTTTGGCAACCCATAATAAACACACCAGCAACGACCAACAGATAGCGGCACAATAGGCTCATGTTCATTACTCTATAGACGGATACAATTTGCCACACTATATCATAAACATTGTGTGAAAAAAATCAGCCTTAGCCCTTACTCAGGGGCGTACTCGCCGAGTTAGACGGTCCTTAACAAAAGACTCCAAGCGACTCGTCGCATGGGGATGACGATGAGATTGGTTAATTAACTGTATCCCTACCGTACCCAAGTTAGGTAATTGTGGGTGTTGTATAATGTGTAAATCCCTGGGCACACTTCTACGGGCTAATACCGTTACTCCCAAACCTTCTTGTAGTGCCGCTGTGATACCGGATAAATCCGCATTGGTAAAACTGATACGCCAAGATAATTTAGCCGTGTTCAGACCATTGATAGCGCGCCCGCGATAAATACACCCATTGGGTGCAGCCACCAGTGACACCGGATTAAGGGAAACTGCATGCTGGTGGGCGCCAACCCATACTAAGTCGTCTTGTAATACATTATCTTGATTTGATACGGGGTTGTCGTTGAGGGCTAATATAAGATCGTAATAACGGCGTTTATCACTGTCTAACAGGGTACGGCTTAATGCTGATGTTACTTCCAAACGTACATCAGGATACAACTTACTGAACTCACCAATGATGCCGGGTAATACCGTGGTGGCAAATTCACTGGGA
The DNA here is from genome assembly GCA_042091475.1 of Alteromonadaceae bacterium. Lineage (GTDB taxonomy): Bacteria > Pseudomonadota > Gammaproteobacteria > Enterobacterales > Alteromonadaceae > CAXRGH01. The sequence goes on along the minus strand of JBELHI010000150.1, from coordinate 3,760 downwards.
ATACCGAGTCGTATTTGACCACTAATATGTTGTTGTTCAAAGTGTTGAAACGCCTGATCATTAATGGCTAATATTTGTTTGGCATATTGATATAACTGTTGACCGTCACCATTGACCTGATGGCGCTGGCCTTGTTTGGTAAATAACTTACGGTCCAGCAATTGCTCTAGTTTCTTAATATGTAGGCTTATTGCCGGTTGTGAGCGACCAAGAATATCACCGGCACGAGCATAGCCCTTATGCTCAATCACTGCGACTAAGGTACGCAGATGGTCTAGGGATAACTGCTTCATTTTATATATAATAGTTGGTGATGCATAATTGATATAATACATTACAAAAGCTGATGTATCTATCAGTACTATTGATTTGTTGTTTTGCTCAATACTTCTATAATCGAGTTGTTCTAAATATAACCAAGCGAGATGTATCATGACAAATCAAACGGTCTTACATGACACCCACGTTGAGTGCGGTGCCAAAATGGTAGACTTCTTCGGTTGGCAAATGCCAATTAACTATGGCTCTCAAATCGAAGAACATCATGCCGTGCGCAAAGACGCCGGTATGTTTGATGTATCCCACATGACCATAGTTGATGTTAATGGTCCTCAAGCACAAGATTATTTGCGTTACCTGCTTGCCAACGACGTAATTAAATTGAAACTGCCTGGTAAAGCCCTATATAGCGGTATGCTTAACCAACAAGGCGGTGTGGTAGATGATTTGATTGTTTACTTCTTAGCTGATAATGATTACCGGTTAGTGGTGAATTCAGCAACTCGTGAAAAAGATATGCAATGGTTGCAAGGCGCATCAGAAGGCTTTGAGGTAAGCATCACGGAACGTGATCAATATGCCATGATTGCCGTACAAGGACCTAACGCAAAAGCAAAAACCAAGGTGTTGTTTTCTGACGAAGACCACCAAGCACTACTGGCAATGAAGCCCTTTTTTGGTCGTACCGTGGGTGACTATTTTGTTGCTACCACAGGTTACACGGGAGAAGCCGGTTATGAAATTATGGTTCCCGTTGCCGAAGCTGTTGATGTTTGGAACAGCTTGAAGCAAGCCGGGGTGCAACCTGCCGGTTTGGGTGCCAGAGACACCTTGCGTTTAGAAGCAGGCATGAATCTTTATGGACAAGATATGGACGAAACCGTATCACCCTTGGCGGCTAACATGGGCTGGACAGTGAGCTGGGAGCCAGAGGAACGTGAATTCTTGGGCCGAGAAGCATTGGAGGCATACAATCGCGACGGCAAAGAGCGTTTGATTGGCCTTTCAATGACAGATAAAGGCGTACTGCGCAGTGGCCAAAAAATTAAGGCAGGTGACGTTGAAGGAACCATTACTTCAGGTACCTTTTCTCCCACACTGGGACACAGTATTGCCATGGCCCGCGTTAATGGTCCAGTGGGTGATACAGTAGAAGTTGAAATGCGCAAAAAGTGGGTTACAGTAAGTGTTGTGAAACCCAGTTTTGTACGCAATGGCAAGAGCCAATTATAACGGTTTGTATCGCGATATTGCAGCACTTCCAAGTGGGTTTACGTCGCTATTAAAATTTAAGGAGATAACATGAGTAACATACCAGCAGAATTACGCTATACAACTTCTCACGAGTGGGTACGTCACGAAGGCGATAACCTTTATACGGTTGGCATCACAGAGCACGCACAAGAATTATTAGGTGACATGGTATTTGTTGAATTACCGGATGTGGGTGATGAAATCAACGCCGGAGATGACGTTGCAGTAGCCGAATCTGTTAAAGCTGCCTCAGACGTGTATTCGCCACTGACTGGTGAAGTGGTTGCAATAAACGAAGAGCTGGACGGTGAGCCAGAATTGGTTAACAACGACGCCTTTGGCGACGGTTGGATGTTCCAGATAAAAATTGAAGACACAGCGGAAGTTGAAAATTTACTTACGGCGGAAGACTACGCAGATAACATTGACGAAGACTAATATCGCCAGTTCCAGCCCGCAGCTACTGCGGGCATGATTTTAACCTAATTCAGTGAAGTATTATGTCAAATTTGAGCTTATCCCAATTACAGCAAACTAACGACTTTATTAGCCGCCACATAGGCCCTAATGACAATGAAGTTCAAGCCATGTTAAATACCGTTAAGGCAGAAACACTTGACGACTTGATAGCAGAAACCGTACCTGCTGGTATTCGCTTACCCGCAGCAATGGATCTTGCAACGCCAGAGACAGAAACTAATGCACTGGCGTATTTAAAAGGGTTAGCAGCACAAAACAAATGCTACAAGACGTATATTGGCATGGGTTATCACAATACCCACATACCTCACGTTATTTTGCGCAATGTATTGGAAAATCCAGGCTGGTACACAGCATATACACCGTACCAACCAGAAATTGCTCAGGGTAGGTTAGAATCATTATTAAACTTTCAACAGCTGACCCTTGATCTGACAGGATTAGAGCTGGCGTCTGCTTCTTTATTAGATGAAGCCACTGCCGCAGCCGAGGCCATGGCATTGGCGAAGCGCGTATCCAAAAACAAAAAATGTAATAGTTATTTTGTTGCTGATACCGTGCATCCACAAACCATTGACGTGGTCAAAACCCGTGCTGAGATGTTTGGCTTTGAATTGATTATTGCCCCAGCGCAAACCGTCACAGAGCACAACGTATTTGGCGCATTGCTTCAATATCCCAGCACCACAGGTGAAATTACTGACATATCAGCCCTTATTGCTGACGTGCAAAGTAAAAAAGGCATTGTTGCCGTTGCCGCAGATATCATGAGTTTGGTGTTGTTAAAATCACCGGGTGAATTGGGTGCGGATGTAGTACTTGGCTCGGCACAGCGTTTTGGTGTGCCTATGGGCTATGGCGGTCCTCACGCAGCCTTCTTTGCTACCCGTGACAGTTACAAACGCTCATTGCCTGGACGTATCATTGGGGTATCTCAAGACAGCCGTGGCAAGCCTGCACTGCGTATGGCTTTGCAAACACGTGAGCAACATATTCGTCGTGAAAAAGCCAACTCAAATATTTGTACTGCACAAGTTCTGTTAGCCAATATTGCGGCTTTCTATGCGGTTTATCACGGTCCAGAGGGACTGAAGACCATTGCTTCACGGATCCATAGATTGACGGATATTCTTGCACTTGGACTACAGCAGAAAGGTATGACACTGGCTCACGACACCTGGTTTGATACTATCACTGTCAAGCTTGCCGAACGCACCGATATCTTGACCCGTGCTGCCGAGGCCGAAATCAATTTACGCACAGACCTTGAGGGTAGCGTGGGGATCAGTATTGACGAGACCACACAACCCCAAGATATTGATGTATTGTTTAACGTGTTATTGGGTGATAGCCATGGCTTAGACGTTAATGCCCTAGACGCTCAAGTGCTAGCTCAAGAATCGGGCTCTATTCCTGCTGAGTTAGTGCGCACCAGCGATATACTGACCCATGAAGTGTTCAACAGTCATCATTCAGAAACTGACATGTTGCGCTACATCAAATCGTTGGAAGATAAAGATCTAGCGCTAAATCATTCAATGATTTCCTTGGGCTCATGTACCATGAAATTGAATGCAACGGCAGAGATGATCCCTATCACTTGGCCTGAGTTTGCTAACATGCACCCATTTGCGCCCCTCGAACAAGCCAAAGGTTATCAATTAATGATTAACCAGTTGAGTGAATGGTTAATTGAAATTACCGGTTATGATGCATTATCAATGCAACCTAACTCAGGCGCACAGGG
>JBELHI010000149.1:0-4625 GCA_042091475.1 Alteromonadaceae bacterium | reverse complement strand
ACAAGCATTACGACATTGGTCAATCAATGCAGAGCCGTTTAGTACAGTATCGCAGTGTGCAACAACCAGACACCGGTGACGGTAACACGGTAGATGCCCAAGTTGAGCGAAATCATTTCCTCGACAACGGCATGCGCTATCAAGCATCGCTGCAATTCCTCAGTGGAAAATTTAAAGGTATGAAGAAAGCCTTGAGTGGAGGTCAATAATCATGGGTTTGTTTAATGTAATGGATATTGCCGCGAGTGGAATGAGCGCAGAAACCGTGCGCTTAAATACTACCGCCAGTAATGTCGCCAATGCCAATAGTGTCAGTAGCAGTTATGAAGGAACGTATCGCGCAAGAAAGCCGGTGTTTTCCACTATGCTTGATCAAGCTTCCGCGCAACATGGCGCTGCCAAAGTTAAGGTCATGGGCGTTGTAGAAAGTGATGCTCCGCTGCAGGCAGAGTTCAATCCTACTCATCCAATGGCAGATAAAGATGGCTATATCTACAAGCCTAATGTCAACGTGGTTGAAGAGATGGCTGACATGATGTCTGCTTCTAAAGGTTTTGAAACCAATGTGCAAATTGCTGATACCACCAAGCGTATTTTCCGCCGCGTACTTCAGCTAGGGCAGGGTAACTAATGAACAATATTGATAACAAAGTCAATCCGGACATGTACTGGCCCAAAGAGACGGGTGTACCAGATGACAACGGCAACGGTCAGTTGACCCAGCAGGACTTCTTCTCATTACTCACTGAGCAGCTGGCTAACCAAGATCCCACAAAGCCCGTGGATAATGATCAAATGATTGCCCAAATGACCAACTTCACCATGGCTGACAGCTTGAGTCAATTAAATGACAAGTTTGATGCGTTTGCCACGTCAATGACCTCAAATCAGGCCTTGCAGGCCTCAAGTTTAGTCGGCCGCAGTGTATTGGTGGCAGGTGGCAGTGCAGATTTGGGCGCTGACGGCAGTGCCGTGACGGGTAATGTTATTTCTGACCAAAATGTCAGAGACATGCAAATAGCCGTCACCAATGAAGCGGGTGAAACGGTTCGGGTCATGCCGGCCGGTAGCCAAGGTCCAGGCAATATAGAGTTTAGTTGGGATGGAACGGACAACAGCGGCAATCCGTTGCCTCCTGGCAATTATCAGTTTACCGCTGTTGGCACAGTGAATGGTGAGGAGCAACAATTGCCCACCGCCATGTACCGTCATGTCAGCAGTGTCAATTTATCGTCCACACAACACGGGATCATTTTGAACCTGAGTGGTGATCAAAGTATCACCCTGTCGGATGTATTAGAAATTAGCAGTTAAGTAGGAGAAATTTTATGTCTTTTAATATTGCCTTAAGTGGCTTGGGCGCAGCCCAAAAAGATCTAGATACCACAGCAAATAACATTGCTAACGTAAATACCGTGGGCTTTAAAGAGTCTCGCGCTGAATTTGGTGACGTATACGCGTCGTCGTTATTGGCGGGTGGTAAAACCAAAGTGGGTGATGGTGTGCTAACGGCAGAGGTTGCTCAGCAATTCTCTCAAGGAAGCTTGAGTTTTACCAATAACTCATTGGATTTGGCGGTTGCAGGTACAGGTTTTTTCTCAACCGTTCCCGAACAGAGTTCACGAGACTATGCCTTTACCCGTGCAGGACAATTCAAACTAAATGAAGATAACTTTGTGGTTAATTCTGGTGGCGATCATTTACTTGGTTTTCCAGTCAACCCAGACGGCACCTCATCGTCGGTTGCGTTAAGTACTACTGAACCAGTGCGTATTCCAGATTCATCCGGCTCGCCCCAGTCAACTTCAGAAGTAGATTTGCGGTTTAACCTACCTGCTGATGGCCAAGCCCTTAATCCAGCAGAATTTGATATCGATGATCCATTGACTTACAACGCAGCAACCTCAGTGACCATTTATGATTCTCTGGGTGATAGCCATGTAATGACATATTATTTTATCAAGGACGGTACCAATTATGATCCTGCCACAGACTTGCAGGCAGATGGGGTGACACCCGTAGCCAATAACACCAATCGTCAAAACGAATGGTTAGTCGTTGCTGCTGTAGATGGGCAACTGGTGAATATGGATCCCAATGACCCAACGGTTGATATGAGTGATCCCGCGCAAGTTGATGCCTTACCTAACTCTGTAGGTTCAACAATTACTACGCCTGTATCAGCGGCGCGTTTAATGTTCTCCAGTGGTGGTGACTTTCAAGGACTACAGGGGCCAATACCGCCTACACTGGCAGGCTCAGGGCAAACAGTAGCCACGCCAGGTCAAGTGCAACAGTTAACAGAGCCGGGTATTTTTGAACTCAATACCCTGCCGTTAGGCGATATTCTACTGAACGGTTCAGACACAGCTCAAGCGATAAAAATTGACTTTAACTTTGACCCAACAACCCCAACTCCCAATGAGCCAACCCAGTTTGCCTCAAACTTTGAAGTGACCTCGTTAGAGCAAGACGGTTTGCCAGTGGGTCGTTTGACTGGGGTTGATATTGGTCCAGATGGTTTAGTCAGAGCGACCTTCTCAAACGGTACCTCAACACCTATCTCACGGGTAGCCTTGGTGCGTTTTGCCAATGAGCAAGGTTTGACTCAAGCCGGCTCAACCAACTGGAAAGCTAGTATACTATCCGGTGAGCCATTAGCGGGTGAAGCAACCACAGGTACCTTTGGTAACATTAATAGTTCAGCGTTAGAGCAATCTAACGTAAACTTGACCACAGAGTTGGTGGATATGATTATTGCCCAGCGTAACTTCCAAGCTAATTCGCGTGCCTTAGAAGTTAACAACCAGCTTAACCAGACGGTATTGAATATCAGATAAGTTTGACTGATCACCGTCAGTTTAATGACAACGTGAAAGGCTCATCTCATATGTGATGAGCTTTTTTTGTAGTTAAGCTTTTTAGAACATTATTATCAATCTACTCTTATAAACACTAGTACAGCAAAACCAACGGCTTAAACGCTCAACTCCTATCAATAAAACCCACCCCAAAAGCTATCACTAAGTTCTGGCATAGTATTTGCTAAATATTTGTATTCAGTAACCGTCGTCAAAAACGTGTCGAGGAGTTGTTATGGACAAAATGTTATATATCGCCGCCAGTGGTGCCAAGCAAGACTTGCTAGGTACAGCGGTGCGTGCCAACAACTTAGCCAATGTAAACAGCACCGGCTTTAGAGCACAGTTAGAGCACGCCAGATCAATGCCAGCCTTTGGTGAGGGATTACCCACACGGGTATTTGCCATGACAGAGTCACCGGCCAATAATTTTGAGTCTGGTGCCATGATGCCCACAGGGCGTCAATTGGACCTAGCCATTCAAGGTGACGGTTTCTTTAGCGTAATAGATGCCCAAGGCAACGAAGCTTACACCCGTGCCGGAAGCTTGAGTATGACCGCCGAAGGTCAATTAAAAGATGCCAGCGGTAACATGGTGATGGGAGATTTTGGTCCTATTTTCCTGCCCATTCCCGTGTCAAACATCAACATTGCTAAGGACGGCACCATATCAGTTCGCCCCCAAGGTGCACCTGAAAATGCGATAGAAGCGGTTGCTCAATTGAAATTAGTAAAACCTGATACAGCGCAATTACAGCGCGGTAATGACGGTTTATTCCGTCTGAAAAACGGTGATACTGCGGATGCTGATATTAGTGTTCGTATTGAAAGCGGCATGTTAGAGGGCAGTAACGTAAACGCCATTGATGAGATGGTAAAGATGATGGAACTCCAGCGTCACTACGAACTGCAAGTCAAATTTATGAAGAAAGCCGGTGAGTTAGACGCTCAGTCAAACCGCCTGCTGACAATACTGTAAGATAGAGGTGATATTATGCATCCTGCATTATGGATCAGTAAAACAGGCTTAGACGCCGCACAAACAGACGTTTCGGTAATCTCCAATAACTTGGCCAATGCCAGTACCGTGGGATTCAAAAAAGACAGAGCCATCTTTGAGGATCTTTTGTACCAAAACATCAATCAACCCGGTGGTCGTTCATCAGCGGATACCGAGCTGCCCTCAGGTTTAATGGTCGGTGCCGGTAGTAAAGTGGTGGCAACACAAAAATCCCATACACAGGGCAACTTGTTAACCACAGAAAACGCCCTCGATATTTCAATCCAAGGTCGTGGTTACTTTGAAATATTGCAACCAGACGGCAGCTTGGCTTACACCCGCAACGGTCAATTCACCTTGAATGACCAAGGCCAAATTGTGACGCCGGGTGCGGGTTACTTGCTGCAGCCTAACATCACTATTCCAGATGAAGCTCAGCAAATCACAATTTCCCAAGACGGTGAAGTGTCCATTGCTATCCGAGGTGAAGCAGAGCCTACCATTGTTGGCCAAATTCAGCTGTCAGATTTTATTAACCCAACGGGTTTACAGCCAGTGGGTCAAAACCTGTATGTTGAGTCTGCTGTGAGCGGTGCACCCATTGTTGGCATTCCATCTCTTGAGGGTATTGGTTCATTGCAACAAGGCGCGTTAGAAACCTCCAACGTCAATGTTACAGAAGAATTGGTTAACCTGATTGAAAGTCAGCGTCTTTATGAGATGAACTCAAAAGTGATTTCATCTGTTGATGACATGCTCGGTCA
>JBELHI010000148.1:0-4713 GCA_042091475.1 Alteromonadaceae bacterium | reverse complement strand
TATGACGCCCTCACCGCCAGAGAAATATGCTCCATCACAAACTCTTCCACTTTCAGCCTGTTACTATCCTTAATATGCAAAGATTCCATTATCTCGTCGCACATTTCATCCACTTCAAGGGTATGTACATGCTCTAGCACTTCCATTGCATCAATTTTAAAGTCTTGGTTTACGGTATTGCCTGAAAAATAATTTGCCATGCTAATCTCCAATGAGGTGGGCAGCTAGGGCTGTCGACGCTCTTTAATTAGTAAATTCTGCGCTGACTATTCAACGTATTTGTCATTACGTGAGATCGACAAAAAACAGTTCATTTTTTAATCAAATAAAATTTGCGCAGGGCCATTTTTAAAATACCATTCAAAGTGAAATTCACTCTAGCACCCACCCGTATTAGAAAAATCAGTTAATCCCAGTTGGCTTTGATATACTAACAGGGTTATTACTTAGGAAAACCCGATGCCTTGGATTCAACTTAAAATCACCATGCCCGCAGAGCATGCAGAAAGTGTTGGCGACATGCTGTCCGCCAATGGTGCTCAAGCCGTTACCTTTATTGATGCCAAAGACACTCCCATGTACGAGCCTAAGCCCGGTGAGGTTATGCTGTGGCCAGATACTGAGGTTATGGGACTATTTGACGCAGCAATGGATATGCAGCCCGTAGTCAAACGCTTATCCCAAGCAAAAGTGTTGGGACCTGACTTCATCCATAAAATTGAACAGCTAGAAGATAAAGACTGGGAGCGCGAGTGGATGGACAATTTTCATCCCATGCAATTTGGCCAACGGTTGTGGATATGCCCAAGTTGGCGAGATATCCCCGATCCCACAGCAGTTAACGTCATGCTAGATCCGGGCTTGGCGTTTGGTACGGGAACCCACCCTACCACGGCACTATGTCTTGAATGGTTAGATAGCCTGCAATTAACGCAAGACACTGTGGTAGATTTTGGCTGCGGCTCGGGTATTTTGGGCATAGCCGCCCTCAAATTAGGTGCCAAGCGAGTCGTTGGTATTGATATTGACCCCCAAGCGATTGAAGCCAGTCTTGAAAACGCCAAGCGCAATGATGTTGATGGCATGATAGAACTGTATTTACCAGCCGATCAGCCCGAGTTACAAGCTGATGTGGTGGTTGCCAATATTCTCGCAGGTCCACTGAAAGAACTTAAATCAGTGATCAGCGGATACTGTCGCTCAGGTGGCCGTTTAGTGTTATCTGGATTGCTTGAAGAGCAAGCCGAGGAACTGATTGCCCATTATCAAGATGAATTCATCATGGATGACGCGGTGATTAAACAAGAATGGGCAAGAGTGACGGGCACAAAACGATAGCTTAAACATGTTCCCCATAGTATCTCATGGGGAATACAACATTAGGGAAAGTCTGAGTTACAAATCGACTTTCTGTATGTTTCTTAACCCTCGTTTATGCTCTTTATTGTTGCCGCCAACAACAAACACGCTGTCGCCAATGACTACGGCTGAGTTATGCCGACTAGGCTAATAATCAAGATTCAATTCAGACCAACGTTCGGTTTTTGTGTCGTACTGGTAAACGCAATCTTCCTCGTGGTGATCGCCAAACACAATTAACTTGTCGTCATACGAGACAATTGAGCTAACCCGTGACAACCCCATTGTCACTCAGAAATAAAGCTTGTGAACAAAATTATCTTCACGGTACCGCACCAGCTGACACGAACGACGGGTTAATCTCTGAATTTCAATCGCCAGAAATAAATCTCACCGGTACCTGAAGGAGCAATCAGTGGTCTTTTAATAGATCAAGATTGGACTTCTCAATCCCACAAACACGGCTTTATTGCTGTTCTTTTTAGAAATAATTTTTGTCAATAGTAAAAACTCAAAAAAACTTTCATTTTGTTTAAATATTAGCCTTTTCAAGTGTGCAAAAAAACTTTAACATTAGCGCCCCTTAAAACTGAAGCGTTTATTTTTTGCACAGAAGTATCAGTTATGCAAATAGGTCAATACACACTTGAAAACAATTTGATGTTAGCGCCAATGGCGGGTGTAACTGACCGGCCGTTTAGGCAACTGTGTAAAAGAATGGGTGCAGGTTTGGTTGTATCAGAAATGATTTCATCAAATCCAAAAGTTTGGGGTTCAAGAAAGTCACAACAGCGTATGGACCACGCGGGAGAGTCTGGTATCAGGTCAGTGCAAATAGCCGGTGCCGATCCAGAACTCATGGCAGATGCAGCAAGATTTAATGTTGCCAACGGTGCTCAGATTATTGATATCAATATGGGGTGCCCAGCCAAAAAAGTGAATAAAAAGATGGCAGGCTCAGCCCTTCTCCAGTTTCCAAATCTGGTTGAAGAGATTGTGAAGGCAGTTGTAGATGCAGTTGCGGTTCCTGTGACATTAAAAATTCGCACCGGCTGGGACACAGACCACCGTAACGGCGTTGATATTGCGCGTATTGCACAGGACAACGGCATACAGTCACTGGCAGTACATGGCCGTACTAGAGCCTGTATGTATAAAGGCGATGCTGAATACGCCACGATTAGGGCAATCAAGCAGGCAATATCCATTCCTGTGATTGCTAATGGTGACATTACGTCGCCAGAAAAAGCACAATATGTTTTACAGCACACTGGGGCTGATGGCTTGATGATTGGAAGAGGCGCGCAGGGAAATCCTTGGATTTTTCAGCAAATCTTACATTTCTTAGCAACCGGTGAGCAGTTACCGCCACCTCACATTGATGATGTGCAACAAACATTATTGGAGCACATTGATAATGTTCACCAGTTTTATGGTGAGGTTATGGGGCCAAGAATTGCCCGTAAACACGTAGGTTGGTACTTAGCGCAGCATGATCCTAACGGAACATTCCGCAGACCATTTAACGCGATTGATGACGCAGCAGAACAACTCTGTGCCATACGTCGCTATTTTGAAACGTTAGCGTCCAATGTTGCTTAATCGCACAGACCTAGCATCACATTTAAGTAAGTTAGAGAGTAAAGGCATTTATGTTTGATCAAAATATTTCTTCTCCGTTCACAACCACTGTAACTACACCGGCACAGACTCAGACTCAAAAGCCGTTGCGCGATTCTGTTAAGCAGGCTGTGAATAAGTACCTTAAGCAACTCGACAGCAGTGATGCTATCGAAAACCTATATGAGCTAGTATTGGCTGAAGTAGAAGCGCCACTACTTGAAGAAATCATGACACACACGAGAGGTAACCAAACCAAAGCCTCTAACATGATGGGTATCAACCGCGGTACCCTGCGCAAAAAATTGAAGCAGTACGGCATGAACTAAGCCGACCGCCCAAAAAAAGAGCATGTATATGCTCTTTTTTTTTACTTCTCAAACCACTTAACCATGGTTTTCGCGTTAAAATACACTTTGCACTTACTCAATCATTTCATTTACTAGAAGGACTATCCATGACAACTGCGAACCCTATTCGCCGCGCACTACTCAGTGTATCTGATAAAACGGGTATTGTTGAATTTGCTCAAGCACTGGTGGCACAAAATATTGAAATTTTATCCACTGGCGGCACAGCTAAATTACTGATGGAAAAAGGCCTACCCGTGACAGAAGTATCAGAGCATACGGGTCAGCAAGAAATCATGGACGGGCGGGTCAAGACCTTACACCCTAAAATCCACGGTGGTATTTTAGCTCGCAGAGATCAAGACCAAGCGGTGATGGAAAGCCAAAACATTGCGCCAATAGACATGGTAGTGGTTAACTTGTATCCGTTTGCAGATACCATTGCCAAACAAGATTGCAGTTTTGCAGATGCCGTAGAGAATATTGATATTGGTGGCCCAACCATGGTGCGTGCCGCGGCTAAAAATCACAAAGACGTGACGATTGTAGTGAATGCCACTGACTATGTGCGCGTGTTAACAGAAATGAACGACAACCGGGGTGCTGTGACAGATGCCACCCGCTTTGACTTGGCCGTTGCCGCGTTTGAGCACACCGCCGAATATGACGGTATGATTGCCAATTACTTCGGTACCATGGTTAAGCACCAAGAGTCTGACACTGCTGATGTTGAAAAACCAAGCCAATTTCCACGTACGTACAACATGCAGTTGAGTAAGAAACAAGATTTGCGTTACGGCGAAAACAGCCATCAAAACGCGGCGTTTTATATTGAGAATGAAATCACTGAAGCGTCAGTTGCCACCGCCGAACAAATCCAAGGTAAAGCGCTGTCTTTCAATAATATTGCAGACACTGACTCGGCCCTTGAGTGCGTGAAAGAATTTGCCGAACCCGCCTGCGTGATCGTTAAGCACGCCAATCCCTGTGGTGTTGCCCTTGGCAAAGACATTTTAGAGGCGTACAACCGTGCCTATCAAACGGACCCCACTTCTGCGTTTGGTGGCATCATTGCCTTTAACCAAGAATTAGATGGCGCTACCGCTCAAGCCATTATTGACCGCCAGTTTGTAGAGGTGATCATTGCGCCAACGGTGAGTGAAGAAGCTAAAGCCGTGGTAGCCGCTAAACAAAACGTACGCTTATTAGCCTGTGGTGATTGGGCAGACCAAGTCACTCAAGGATTTGATTTTAAGCGAGTGAACGGTGGCTTGTTAATACAAGATCGTGATTTTGGTATGGTAGAACAGGCAGACTTGAAAGTAGTGAGTAAGCGCCAACCTACACCAGAGCAGCTTGATGACCTATTGTTCACATGGAAAGT
>JBELHI010000147.1:2495-4752 GCA_042091475.1 Alteromonadaceae bacterium | reverse complement strand
CAGGTACAAGCCATGCATCAAAAATTACCACAGAGTGAGCTATTAGTGATTAAACAAGCCGGTCATATGATGCCGCTAGAACAAACGGCTGCCGTTGCAGAGGCACTCACACGTCTACTCACCTAGGCAGAGATAAGTAACTCCCGCAGCATTTTTCTCCCAACCCACAACAACAAAAAAGCGAGCACTAAGGCTCGCTTTCTCCATCAATCAGTTTTTGTTAATTACCAAGAGCCGTACATTGCATTTGGCAATAGAATGAGTTGCGGGTTCTTGATGAGTTCCGCAGCATTCGCCTCGTGCTGCAGCACGTGGGAAAAGTCTTCAATATTGTCACCCACTTGCATCACAATGGTATTTTCACCAAAAGTATTGTGGCGGCCTTTATTGTTAGCATCGTAACAGCTCGCTGTACCGTCTGTGACTTGTGCACGGCGTAAGTCTTTGTCATTGGTGATATCTGCACGTGACATGGCTTTTTTATCTTCAGCAACACGTCCCATCAAACAGGCGTTATCTTTGGTGACTGGAATGCCTTGGGCCAACAAGTTATTCCATGTGCTCTGATCCAGCGTACGGTTACGGTTAGTCACCAAGCCCAGCTTACCACCCATGCTCAATACCTTTTGAATGAAGGCTTTAGCGCCCGGAACCATAGTGGCTTTTTCAGACTTCACCCAAGCATCCCATGACGCTGGCGTAAAGCTAGTGCCAGTTTGGTCCAAATTCACTTGATAGGCACTGTTGTCTAATACTGTTTCATCAATGTCCATCACCACTACCCATGATGCAGTAGGCAATTCCAATGAAGCTAATGTAAGCTGTGCTTGCTGATAAGTACGCGCCGTTAAGAACTTGTATTCAGCACTTTGGGTTTGCCACTTCACTGAGTTAGTTAACGCGTTTTGCTTGCCATTGGGTTGAGCGGTTACCTGACACGCAGCCACCAAACTGAATAACGCAACAGCAGCAACAATTTTTAACTTAGACATTCATTTACCCTAGATTGTTTATAGATAATTTATGTATGCTTTCACCGTTTTATTGAATTTCCAACGGCAACACTTCATAACATAAAGCACACGGTTTAATGGTGGAAGATGATATCACAGATGATGTTAAACACTATGTTTTTGACCGTTACAACAGGCTGATGCTGTGTAACTTTATGAACACACAATCATTGCTCAAAAACCTTAACAAGCAGCACATAACCATCACTGTTAATGCCATTAATTAACCAGCGGTCAAATTGTTGGTTATGAATAATACGTCCCTTGAGCAGGCGCTCAACACCGTCATCATAGGTAACCGTAAGATCACATGAGGTATTTGCTTCATAATTAAAACCGGACACACTGACACTCAAGGGCTTCGGCTCTGCACTGGGTGCACGGCGTTTGTGCCAATCCATGGGCTGGATCTCAAATCTTGGCATGCTTTACTCCAAGGAAAAATCATAATTACTGTATCTTACAGTGTTTACTTGCTATTGGATGAGATAATTTATTGCCTAACATCACCAGCTTAAAGTTTTTAAAAAACTGTCTCACGGAGTAATATTTTCTTACATTTTAGCGTTCTTGAGTCCAAGTAAGTGATTGAATGAATCAAAGGTGGTCAGCCCCATTGCCAAAGCCATTAACCCAAACACAGGGTCAAACTGGGAATCCGTTGGCGTTATACCTGACATAAAGGCGTCTAAAGAAGAGGCAAAACAAGTTGCTTACTCATTAGCACTCGCAACACTAAAAACATCGGTAAGTAATCCCTATCAGTTACAGGAGATAAAAGACAACCTTCTTCTCCAAGGTGAATAGCGCTGGTCTTATAAGTGATAAAGCAACTCAGATTAATATTGTTCTGAATTAATGTGATGTATGATGCGGGGCAGAAAACGCCGAACGTATTGGCGGTGTTTACCCTCTAATCACCTTATATAGAGACGTTTTTATGATCCACTGGACAGATTATGTTGCACCTTACTTTCTTATGGGACTTAAGGTCATCGCGTTGTTGATCGCAGCCTACTTCGCCATTAAATGGCATTTTGACCACGACAAAATGCTTAAAGAGAAAGCAAAGAAAGAGAATGATTCAGCCGAGGGTTAATTCCCCTTGCTTTGGCCTATTCCGAAAAAATGTATTGATTTACATCAGGTAGCCTCTTGGCGCGCTCTGAAAACGCCACCTGTCTGATGCTTTGTTGGAGAATACCGCAAGACTGTAAAGGGCAGTGAGTAGGTGCTCACCCTCA
>JBELHI010000147.1:0-2395 GCA_042091475.1 Alteromonadaceae bacterium | reverse complement strand
GGCTTTATCAGTTGCAGCTGCCATGGTTGACTCTCTGAGGATGTGACATCAGTTGCCACATAACAATCAAGACCATTAAACACCTCTCGCTCTTTGCGCTCAATATCATCATCCGGATCAAATATCGCGGTTTTAGTGGTTTTTATAGTAATAGATTGGGTCTTACAATGGCTATGAATACTGGCGGGTAAAGGCAAAGGGGTTGCTTCATCCCGTGCTGACAGAGAAAACGAAAATCGATTGTTAGATTGTTGTTTTTTAGTGTCTGTTGCTACCCACCAAGGTTGACTGTGAAACAAGGCATCTGCATTGAAGGTAAAAAAGTCACTGTCGAGGTTGGTGGTACTGCTTGAGTTAAACAATGCACTATCCATATTCGTTATTTGATAGTCACCAAGGGATACATTGTAATCCTTATCACGCCACATCACTGTTTTGTGTTGTAGAGGATACAATCTCGAATTAACGGCCATTTTTTCACTCAACACAAGACGTTCGTGTTGGTAAACGGACACACTGCATCCGGTCAGTAAAAGCAGTGTGGTGGACAGTAAAAAGTATACGGTTTTGAAATACAGGTTTGGCATAGCGGGAATACACATCAAGGAGGTAAAATTAAGGTTATTATTCGGCTAGCAAAACTAACAGAGGTTCGGCGTAACCCACAGTAAATAATGTAACCAAATATTCTGCTCACTCATTCCCAACAGACAAAAATAAAGCGTGATTTATCACAATATAACCACATAAATAAAATACGAAAAGCACTCTTTTCATGCATGTAAAAAACAAGATAAGGCATTGTTTTTTAGCAACTTTAACTAACTTATCAGAATGGAAATTTTTATCAAATAAGGACTCGATATTAGGCTTGATAAGCACTCGGTTTTACTATTCAGTGACTAACGAGCCATCCATTAATCCACAATAGCTATTTAAAATTGGATTAGACAATAGTGTGTTGGTGAGGTACAACACCAACACTTGTGAAGCATGGGAGAAAGATCATGACAGCCCACTGGCATACTGATTCACCTATTTATCTACAATTGTATCAAACCGTGGTAACGCGGATTTTAGATGGCGTTTTGAAAGAAGGGGAAGCCTTGCCTTCTGTGCGAACGGTAGCTGCAAACTATCAGTTAAACCCAATAACCATTTCCAAGGCTTACCAGCTGCTGCAAGATGAAAACCTTGTCATCAAGCAGCGCGGTATTGGCTTATTTATTGTAGATGGCGCAAAACAACAAGTTCTGCAGCGGGAGCGAGAGCAATTTCTGAAGCAACAATGGCCCAAAGTGATCAAACAAATTGAGCGCTTAGAACTCTCTGTAGAACAGTTATTAGAAACACAGGAGGTGTCCCATGACGACCTTAATTAACGTCGAAGGATTAAATAAATCCTATGGTTCAAAGCAGATATTGAAAGATCTCAACTTTTCCGTTCAAGCTGGTCAAATTGTTGGCTTAGTAGGGCCCAATGGTGCAGGTAAAACAACTTGCTTGCAGTCATTGTTAGGTCTGACCAAATACCGTGGTGATATTAACGTACTAGGGTATTCTCCCCTAAAACAGCGCACCGACATGCTCAACCATGTTGCCTACATTGCTGATGTCGCAGTACTGCCAAAGTGGATGAAAGTCAGTCAATTATTGAGTTATGTGGCAGGCGTCCACAAAAAATTTGACGCCAGCAAAGCGGAAGCATTCTTAGCAAAAACCTCAATTTCCAACAACGCAAAAGTACATACCTTATCCAAGGGCATGGTAACGCAATTGCATTTGGCGCTAATTTTAGCCATTGATACTCAAGTACTGATCCTTGACGAACCAACCTTAGGGCTTGATTTAGTGACTCGACGTCAGTTCTACCAGCACCTGCTGGAAGAATTTTACACTGAACAAAAGTGTATTGTGATCACCACCCATCAAATTGAAGAGATTGAGCACATACTGACAGACGTTGCCTTTATCAAAAACGGTGAAATTGCCTTGCACGACAGTGTTGACGCCTTGCAACAACGCTTTTGTATGCTGGCTGTAGATAACGACAAGAAAGACCAAGCACTGGCTCACACGCCGTTGCTGACCAATAGCATGATGGGTATGAATAACATGCTGTTTGATGGTGGTGACAAAGAAGTACTTAGCACTTTAGGCAAACTCAGCTCAGCAACCTTAGCTGACATATTTATGGGCTTAATGGCAAAGGAGACAGCGCAATGAACAGCCGTTTTATCATCAGCAATATTCAGAGAGAACTTTGGGAGCATCGCAAGCTAGTTACATGGCTTCCCATTGGATTGGCATTGTTCGCATTAGCAGGACAATTACTATCTTTTTTCGAACTTCATATGAGTGGTCTAGTCTTCAATTTTTCTGCGTCAGGGGGGCG
>JBELHI010000146.1:0-4790 GCA_042091475.1 Alteromonadaceae bacterium | reverse complement strand
CAAGGCGCGATTGACCCGTTTTTCCAGAGTGGCTTCTAACTCAAAGCTGGTATCAAAATGATTTTCAATGGAATTTTTTGAGGCGTGGGTTACCAATATAATTTCTTTTATGCCTGCTGCAACCGCTTCATTCACCACGTATTGGATCAGTGGTTTGTCTACTAGTGGTAGCATTTCTTTGGCGATGGCTTTGGTGGCTGGCAACATACGTGTGCCAAGACCGGCCACTGGTAATATGGCTTTGGTGATTTTCATACTGCTATTCCCTTTTTGGTAACGCTGTGGCTGTGACTTTATTCACACCTTGCAGTCGTGGTCCTCTTGACCAAACACACTACAAACCTCGTTACACCCGTTCTCTCTTGAACTAACAACCAAACTATACGTTTGTATACTTTGGGTGATTCCTTCCCCGTTGCAGATTTGTATACTATTCATATTGATTTTAATTACAACCAATAAAAATAATCACTTATTATCTGTCCGCCCTGTTTTAGTCATGATTCTGTATTATAATTAGGCCAACGTAATTAGATAAACCCTTTGTAGTGACTGATAAACCTAGGTTTAATTATCATTGATAGGGTTTGATTTTAATGGCTAGCACTTATTAAATTTTTATTTATGAAAGTTTTATGACAATTGAAATATTACACTTTTAATACTTACTTTATGGATTTTAGATGGAACGTCAGTTTATTAACACATATCTTATCAAGCGTGTTGTTTTGACTTTATTACAGGGTGTTTTTTTACTCTCGGCGTTTCAGCTGAGTGCGGCGTTTGAAAATACTAAGTACAACAATGTAAGTGTTCAAGACACGGTGACTGGTAGTGAATCAAACACCACTCAGGTTTCTAAACGTCAACAACAAACCAGATCAACACTCCCAGATTCTGGTAATCAACTGGACCTGAACAGCCAGCAAAAAATTAAGCAATTGTATGGTGAGTCAGGACTCATACGCACTTTAGCCTGGGGCGATGCCATTATTGATTTAACCGGAAACAAAGACTGGAACCGTTTGAATAAAGCCAATCAATTTTTAAACCGCAACGTAGAATATGCCCGCGACATTGCCTTGTGGGGTAAGCGGGATTACTGGGCTACCCCCCTAGAAACCTTGGGTGTAGGTCATGGCGACTGTGAAGACTATGCCATTGCAAAGTATTTCACCTTGGTTGCCGGGGGCGTACCTGCTGATAAGTTACGGCTAATGTATGTCCATCACATTGAGGTTAATGAGCCTCACATGGTATTAATATATTTTGAAGAACCCACTGCCATGCCCATGGTATTGGATAATTACAAACGCCGCATTATGCCGGCTAATTTACGAACGGATTTACGTCCTATTTATAGTTTTAATGCTGACGGCTTGTGGCTTGCAAAAGCCAAGGGCCTGGGTAAAAAAATGAAAAATAGTAAGGGTGTGTCTGCATGGGAAAATTTATTACAGCGCATTGAACGTAAAGACATGCAAGTCTCTAGCAAACAATAAATGAATCAAGCCAAACACTAAAAACAACAATTTGTAACCGCTTTCATGCCACCCAAAAACAGCTTCAAACAATATATTGTGGGACATTTGTTAGCAATTTCAATTAAAATCCTCTTTTTCAAAAAATATGCTTTATTTTTAATCATGCCATGGTATAACAGTGTACAGCAATGTAGGACATCGTCTTGTTAGGCTCATCGTTTTAGTCTGACATGACGTACGGATTTGTTCTGCGAATAAGAAGTGGTTTATTTAAACACTCCTCCAAAAGGAATTGGTATGTTAAAAGCTCTCATAGCGAAGGGTATCAGCCTCAAAGTACAATTGTACTCATTGCTGATTGCGTTTTCTTTGTGGATATTTTTTGCCTACTTGTTTGCCAGTATTGATCAAACAAGAGATTATCTTGCGGAACAAATGAGCGTCCACGCGCAAGACGGTGCAACTAGCTTGGGTTTGTCCATATCGCCTTACATGGCACCAGAAAATCATGTCATTGCAGAAACCATGGCATCTGCGATTTTTGATGCAGGCTACTATTCTTCCATTTATTTCCGTACTCCTGACGGTCAAATTATTTTTAATTTTGAAAACCCTGACCGCGTTGAAGGTGTGCCTCAATGGTTTATCTCTTTGTTTCCGTTAACTGCACCTGTTTTTAAATCTGAGGTGAATAGCGGCTGGACTATCGCGGGGACATTGTCCGTTAGTTCTCACTTGGGTACCAGTTATCAACAGTTATGGCAGCACGCTGGCGTGTTGCTAGTGCGTACATTAACCCTGTTAGTTATTGGCGGTTTGTTGGTACGGGCCGTGTTACGCTTTGTACTGGCACCATTACAACGCATTGAAGAGCATGCGTTTGCTGTCATGCGAAAACAATTTAAGCCACTTAAAATCAATACGGTGACCACTGAAGTGCGCAGTTTGTCCTCTGCCATGAACGCCATGACTGCGAATATCCAAAGCGTGTTGGAGTCTTTAACACTGCATGCGGAAAGTGTTGCCAAAGAAGCATTCGTAGACCCCCTTACTCAAGCGGGAAACAGACGAGATTTTGACCGCAGGTTTGATATTTTCACAGCCAACTTCAGTCACGACGACAAGGGCTCCATAGCCTTACTCAGTTTGCCATCTCTAATGACCATAAATCATACAAGCGGTTACCAAGCGGGTGACCAATATGTATTAGATGCATTAGCAATAGTCAAACAGCGCCTCAATACTGACGGTAATCCCCGGTATTTCCGCATCAGTGGCGGCAGTATTGTTGTGGTTGTGTCTGGTTCACCCATGGCACATGAACCGGCCTTTACTGACATTGTTAATAGTTTAACTGCACAGCGGGGTAACCGATACCCCGATGGTTTTGCTAGTTTTGTATTTACCGATTTGCAGTTGTCATCTGAGCGGAGCAAGATATTGGCGACCCTGGATGGCCTGATGACCCAAAGCGAATCAAGTACTGGAGACAGTAGTCAAGTAGCCACTGCGAGTAATAAAGGTTTACAGCACTGGAAGCAGCTCATTGAAACCCTTTGTTGTACTGACTCAGTGAAGTTTTTGTATCAACCTATGGCCATGGCTGATGGCAAAGGCGCCATTTATCATGAATTGTTTGCTAGTTTCTATTATAGAAATCAAGCCGTGCCGAACAGTGAGTTGTTTGCTATGGCTGAACGCTTGGGTTTGAGTAGCCATTTAGACAAGAAATTATTAATGGCGGCAATAACCCTTAACCAACATGCGGACGCTAATAAACTGGCGTTAAATCTAAATGATCACTCGTTAAACGATGCTGAGTTTGTTGTCTGGCTTGAGCTGTTTCTTGCCATGAATCGGCATCTCTTGTCTGGTTTTCATGTGGAAATTAATGAATCAGCATTAATCAATAATCGCGCGGGCGTAGAGCGTGTCATTACCTTACTTAAAGATAATGAGGTTGGCGTGAGTATTGATCGTTTTGGTCAAAACATGTCGGGTTTTAAGCAACTAAAAGATTTAGATGTGGATTACGTAAAACTAGACGGTAGTTACAGCAAAGATTTACTGAGTTCACCGGAGAACAAACCCATTATTGCTGCGGTATGTCAAATTGGCCGCAGTGTAGGGGTTAAAGTCATTGCTTGCCATGTGGAATGCAATGAATCCTTGCAGCAGTGCAAAGCTATAGGTGTGGATGGTATGCAAGGTAATTTTGTGCAACCGCCTCACGCAGTAAAACAAGACACTAACGCAAACGCCAATGGGCGTTTGTTATTACCCTTTTCTAATCATTCACTATTAACAAATTAATATTAAATATAAGGACGTTTTATGAAAAACTTAACAATGGCCAGTGTACTAGTGGCAGCGCTTGTGGGCGGCGGTATCAGCTCTGTGGCTCACGCACAAGATGTACCAAACGCAACTACCATTATTCAACAAGCCGTTGCTGATGGTAAAAACCTTGAGCAAGCAGTAGCAGATGCAGTTGAAGCCTACCCTGAACTTGCTGGTAGCATTGTTGCAGCAGCTATTCAAGTTTCTCCTGAATTAGCAGTAAGCTTGGTTCAAGCAGCTATCACAGCGGCACCAGCCGCCGCGGCAGCCATCACTCAAGCCGCTATTATTGCTGCACCTGAAGCAGTAACCGCGGTTGTAGCAGCAGTGGTTGAAGCTGCACCTGAAGCGGCTGCAGAAGTGGTACAAGCAGCGGTTGAAGCTGCACCTGAAGTGGCAGCAGAAATTTCTACAGCTGCAACTGATGCTGGTGCAAGCGCTGACTCTGTTGTTGCTGGTGCCGTAGCCGGTGGTGCTGACGCAACGCTAGTGTCTGCCGCGACTGCCGCTGGCCCAGCGCCTGCTCAAGCGCCTGCTGCAGTTGTCATCGCAGCTCCAGTGGTTGAAGCCCCTCAAGTTGACATTGTTCCTGAAGAGGTTGTTGAAGACCGAGTTTCTGACGACTAACCAATAAGTGATTCGATAGCTTATAAATAAGGGCCCAAGGGCCCTTTTTATATGGGTAAACAGTAACCGTATTAATGTGTAGTGGAAAGTAGTATGTCTCGTTTTATTATGTATGGTCTGTGTGCCATCTTGTTTTTTTCACCCATTGCATTAGGGTTACACCGGCAGTGGGCAGTGTCTTTATTTCAGGTTGTAGTTTGTAGCCTTAGTTTATTGCATATTGTCCGTGGTGTGATGTATCAACACCCGATATTACCGCCCCGCAACAGCGCTTGGATATTGGTTCCCCTTGGATTTTTGTGTTCATTATTAACACTGCAACTCATTCCTGGTATTCAA
>JBELHI010000145.1:0-4826 GCA_042091475.1 Alteromonadaceae bacterium | reverse complement strand
TTGCAATATCGCGAAAAAGACCACTTTTCTGTTGTCCGAGGCATTGCCGATGACGGTCGCGTGCGTTTGGGGGATCCCTCTTGGGGAAATCGTACTTTTTCGTCTTACCAATTTAAGCAAATGTGGCTTACGTCACAGCAAGGAACGCAAGGAAAAGTACTGTTGTTGATACCGCAAAAAGATAAAAATATTACACCTAATCATGCCTTTTTTCAGGCACCTAAATTTAACCCTTTGGCCTATCAGTGGTTGGTGCAACGTTAACCATCAAAAGTACCGTGTAAACTCTTATGTCTAATCTGTTTATTTAACCTACCCAGGATGAATTGTTGCTCTTAATTAATTGAGATATCTTGCAATAGATTTTTTAGTCTATTGTTTTTATCGATATTTATAGTCGTCAGCATTAATCTCAGGTAAGTCACAACAAAACAACGCAAGTTGTTGGTGACATCCTTCACTGATTATCCGAGGGGAAAATAGTATTCTGTTACAAGGGTTTAATGCTTTCGATTGCTTGCGTTGAGGGATTTACCGAGCTCATTTCAACGTGTATATTGACGGACAATAACAAAAAACTAACGATGGACTGAAGGATGAGACACATTCACTTATTACTTTCAATAACGCTTATTACACTGCTATCACTGACCACCGCTGTGGTATCAGCAAAGGGTACCGCGGAGATGTGGCCTGATACCAAGTACGATCCTAAAATACCAACATTTAAACAAGTACTTGGCTATGACGTGGGTGAACGTATTTCGAATCACGCGCAGATGATGCGTTATTTTAAGGCATTGCAGCAAGCAGCCCCTAATCGTATAAGCTTGCATGAGTACGCAAAAAGTTGGCAAAGTAGAGAATTGATCTACGCAGTTGTGGCCAATCAAGATAATTTGTCTCAGTTAGAAGACTTAGCAAAATCCAGTCGTTTATTATCAGATCCTAGATTATTGAGTGCCAAGGACGCTAAAAAGTTAGTCACTTCATTGCCTTCCAGTGTTTGGCTACAGTATGCAGTTCATGGTAACGAAATTAGTGGTACTGATGCGGCCATGTTTACCGCCTATTTTTTACTGGCAGCCATTGATAGCCCAGAAGTGAAAACCATTCTCGATACCAGTTTGGTATTCATTGACCCCCTGCAAAACCCTGATGGTCGCGAACGTTTTACTTCACGCTATTACGCCACAGTCGGTTTGGAACATAGCTCAGATAGATACAGTGCTGAACACAATGAGCCTTGGCCGCGAGGACGTTCGAATCACTATTTATTTGATATGAACCGTGACTGGCTGGCGGTAACGCAACCGGAAACGCAGGGCAAAATTGCCGCTATCAATTATTATAAACCGCAGGTGATTGTTGATCTTCATGAAATGAGTGGTGACCAATCCTACTACTTTGCACCTGCAGCTGAACCCTTTAACCCCCATATGACAGCAGACCAAATTGACAATATGAATCGCATTGGACGCAATAACGGTAAACACTTTGACAATTTTGGTTTTGATTATTTTACGCGTGAAATATTTGACGCTTTTTATCCAGGATACGGTGACAGCTGGCCAACTTTTTATGGGGCCTCAGCATCGACTTATGAAGCGGGTTCTGCCCGAGGACAGCAATTCACAAAATCGGATGGTAGTATTCTGACCTTCTGGGATACTGTACAACGTCAATTTGTGGCTTCTATTTCAACCGCTGAAGGCACAGCGCAAGAGCGCCTCGATATATTGAGTGACTTTTATCAGTATCAAGTAGACGCCATTGCTGCCGGTAAAAAACAAAAAGAACGGGTTTATATTATGCCCGCTACCAAAAACCGCGAGGGTAATCATCGTCTGGCCACCTTAATGGCAGAGCATGGTGTTGAAGTGAAGCAAGCTAAGCAAGCGTTCTCAATATGTGGCAAGCGTTATCCGGCAGGTGCTTACTGGATAGACAGTGCACAGCCACGCGGTAAGTTTGTGACTACAACTATGACCCAGCAAGTGGATATGTCAGACGCCTTCTTAGCATTACAAGAACAACGACGCGCACGTAATTTAAATGATCAAATCTATGATGTTACGGGTTGGTCCCTACCTTTGATGTTTAATGTTGAAACCGACAGCTGTTCTCGTGCACCTTCTGTTGATGCTGTGTTGGTAGATGCTAACCAGTCGTTAGCAGGAAAGGTGAATAACCCCGACGCTAAAGTAGCGTTTGTAGTCGCTTGGGGTGATATGGCGGCAGGTCGCTTTCTTACTGCTGCATTGCGTCAGGGAATAGTATTGAAAAGTAGTGATGATGCGTTTGTGCTTGAGAACGGTGACGGTTATCCAGCCGGTAGCTTAGTCATTGAAAAACGTCTTAACGGTCCACAGTTACTTGACCAAATCCAACAGATAGCAGGTCAAACCGGTGCCATTGTGGATGGCGTTGATAGCAGTTGGGTAGTGAAAGGACCGAGTTTCGGTAGTGACCGCACAGTGACCATGGTCGCCCCTAAAATTGCTATAGCTTGGGATGAGCCGACAAGCTCACTGAGCGCCGGAAATACCCGCTTTGTGATTGAGCGTCAGCTAGGTTACCCAGTAACCGCGATACGCACATCTACCTTGACCTACGCTGATCTGAGTGATTATCAGGTGTTAATTTTACCTGAGGGTAATTATCAGGGCACATTGGGGAACGCCGGTGCAGAAACATTACAAGCTTGGGTCAATGCTGGTGGTGTTCTAATTGCATTGGGTAGCGCTAATCGGTTTTTGTCTGATGACGACAATGGTCTGTTAGCGATTGATCGTGAATTAGCCTACCGAGACGGTGATAGTGCCTCACAAGAGGCTGATAATGGCAAGGTTTCGGGTCAGTATTTTACTGAGAAAAGTGATTTACAAGCGGCAATTACACCGGCTAAAACGAGTCCTGATTATGTTGCTGGTGTGTTGGCTAATGTGCATGTTGATACTAACCATTGGATGACCGCAGGGGTGTCGGAAAAGCTAGTTACGGTAGCGTCAGGCAGTGATATTTACACGCCTATTACCCTAGACAATGGTAAAAACCTGCTTTGGTTTGCTGCTGAAGACGAGGTCCTTGCCAGTGGATATTTATGGCAAGAAACGCAATCACAATTGGCCTATAAACCGGTACTTGTATATCAGCCCTACGGCGATGGTATGGTGATTGGTTACACTCAGTCTCCTACTTTTCGCGCTTATCTCGAGGGTATGAACTTGTTACTGACCAACAGTATTTTCCGGGCAGCAGCACACGCTCAAAAATAAGCTAGCAGTCAATGGTTGTGGAAGTCTTTATTGATTTCCACAACCAAGTTATTTTTTGAGTATTAGCGCTTTTTGCCATTGAGTAACGAGCCTATGGGGGTCTTTGCTACCAATAGTTGATAACTGATCAGCCCAATCGCTAGTGTTCCAAATGATCCTATTAAAAATTTAATGCTGTAGTGGGCGTTTAAATCCAGTAATAGGAACTGTAATGTAAACAGCACTGGAAGGTGCACTATGTATACCCAATATGATGAGTGAGCGATGTAGCGCAGCACTCTATTTTGCCTGTTTAATAGTGATTTGCCGACGGAAAGACACCACAAGCTCATCCAAACAGCGAGGTACGCCGCGAGTATTGCTTTGATAAATACAGCGATGCTCCAATCAACACTCGGCGGTGCCATCATCTGTTCCATGCTGAGACTTTGAGGAATAAATTGATAGTAGCCAATGAACATGGCAATGCTCGCAGATAACAGTAAGTGGTTGTAGCGCTTCAACTCGTTAATAATATTTTTCTTAAGAAATAACATATTGCCAATTAAGAATAAGATGCCGTAATAACCAAATGACCAAGCTTCAGGGTAAATGCGCTCTGGCGCAGGTAACGGTGACGGTTGGCTAATTAATGCCGGTACAATGAATAATGGTGCAATGAACACGATATTGTTGGTAGAAATTAAGCGCGTGATCTTAGGAGATTTGAATAACGACGTCTTTGCGATGATGGATAACGTGATACAGAATAACAATAGATTAAATAAAAACCACAGATGAGCGGTGCTAAATGGCATATTAGGGGCATTAGGGTCATTCAGCATAGTCTGCATAAACTGCAGTGAAGGCGAGGGATGCTGGACGTTTTCTAAGGCCCAACCATAGGCCGCGAATATAGCACCTAGGCACAAAGGTAAGAACAGTAAGAAGGGAATACCTATACGCAGCAGTCGATTTTTGACAAAACCTTTTACACCACGCTTCTCAATCAACATTATCGCAAAAAATCCTGCAATAATGAAAAATAACGGCATTCTGAAAGTATGAGTAAACCATGCGACAACATCCAATACGCTGGAGCTCATAGGGTCTGCTGCTGGCCATAAATTTTTCATCATTGGACTGTAAGCCAGCGCTGCATGGAAAAAAATGCCCAGTAGCATCGCTAGTGCCCGCATATTATCCATGTAATGATAACGTGTCGGCTCTACGTTAGTATGATTAAACGTATCAGATATCAGCTGCTCACTATCAACACTTGCGTCATTCATGCTGCTATTCCTTGTAGTCGTATTATTCATTGAGTAGGTAAAATAGCAACCACGTTAATGATATGCACTCTATTTTTCAGAGTAATTTAACTCCTTTTTCCCTCACAAATAGTCTCGGGATGTTTTTTGTCTCATTGTAATAGAGTGATTGTGAGTTAATTTGCGATTAAACAGTTTGAGTACATAGTTGGCTGTTTTTGCGGAACAACAACATTGGCCTATCTTTGTGTCATGACAGATAGTTGCGATAATGATGATTATCAAGTGTCTATTTTGG
>JBELHI010000144.1:0-4962 GCA_042091475.1 Alteromonadaceae bacterium | reverse complement strand
TAGATTAGCTAGGCTTGCGTCGTTGTCTTTGATGCAACTTATGCTTTTTCACTGACCGGCGCATTCTGCTGATCCTTACATGATCCAAATTAGCCTGTTTAGTTTGCACCAAGGTCTCAGTTTCCGAAGGTAATTGAACTTGTTTACGCAAGCTATTCAAATCTGGCAGCTCAAGCTCTAACCAGGCGCCTTGAGGTAAGCGTTTGTGCAGTGATAAATTACCATAACGCACGCGTATTAGACGGCTCACTTGTAAGCCTAATGATTCCCACATACGCCTTACTTCACGATTTCGGCCCTCGGATAAGCATACATTAAACCATGAATTGACACTTTCGTCGTCGTTCGCACGTCGGTGAATATGAGAAAACTTGGCCATGCCGTCGTCTAACTCAACGCCTTTTTTCAACTGGTTTATTTGACTGTCATTGACTTCACCAAACACTCTCACCGCGTATTCACGTTCTACTTCGTGACGGGGGTGCATAAGGCGATTAGCTAACTCACCGTCGTTAGTAAATAACAATAAACCGCTAGTGTTTAAGTCCAAACGGCCAATGGCTATCCAGCGACCATTGCGGATAGCAGGTAAACGGTCAAACACCGTCGCCCTGCCCTCTGGATCAGAGCGACTGCACAACTCGCCTTCCGGTTTGTTATACATCAACACACGACATATCTGCTGTTCTTTAGCCCGCTCAAGTAGCCGGCCATCAACACGTAATTGCACATTTTGCTCAACTCGGTCACCCAACTTGGCAATCTTCCCGTCAACGGATATACGCCCCTGTTCTATCCAACGTTCCATTTCACGACGTGAGCCAACCCCAAGATTGGCCAATACTTTTTGTAACTTTTCACTCATTAGTGTGTCTGCCTATTCTCAACAGTGCTCTCAGTAAGCGCTGTTTCTTCAAAATTATTCAGTTGCTCTTCACTAAACAAGTGTTCAGAAGGTAATTCATCCAAACTTTTTAGTGAAAAATAATCAAGGAACCCTTTGGTGGTTGCATATAATGCGGGGCGGCCTGGCACCTCTTTATGGCCAACCACCTTTACCCAGTTTCTTTCTAATAAAGATTTCATAATGTGACTACTCACAGAAACCCCTCGAACCGCTTCTATATCGCCCCGTGTCACGGGCTGCTTGTATGCAATTAATGATAAGGTTTCCAGTAAGGCACGGGAATAACGCGGCGCCTGCTCCTGCCACAGCTTACTGATAAACGGACTCAAACTATCCATAGACTGGAAACGGTAACCACTGGCCACCTCGATCAGTTGTATGCCCCTAGACTGATAATCAACCATCAATTTAGCTAACGCCTCAGTAATGCGTTTTTTGGGGACATTCATGTCAGACAATACGGTACGTTGTAAAAAATCAATACTAACAGGACTATCTGCAACGAAAATACTGGCTTCTATCAATTGTAGTAGCTGTTCATCAGAGATCTTCATAAACCGCATTTCCCTCGTCATATTCACGTTTTTTAATACTAATGGGCGTATATGCATCCAGCTGCACAATATCTATTAGCGACTCTTTTACCAACTCCAGTACCGCTAAAAAACTCACGACCACACCCGCACGACCTTCTTCTGCGGTAAACAATTGCTCAAAGTTGAGAAAACCACCTTGCTCTAATGCGCTCAATATTTGGCTCATTCGCTCGCGAGTAGATAACGCTTCTTTAGCAATTGAGTGCTCTTGAAATGCATCCGCACGGCGCATGGCGTCTTGAAACGCCATCACTAAATCTTGTAATTGTACATGAGGTAAATGCTTGATTGGCTCACACGTATCCGGTGTCTCTGCCTGAGCAATAAAAATATCACGCTCTTGTCTTGGTATTTCCGATAACTCCAAGGCAGCACTTTTTAACGCTTCATATTCACGCAGTCGGCGTATGAGTTCTGCACGAGGATCCTCTTCTTCCGTTTCTTCATCATGGCGTGGCAATAATAGGCGGGATTTAATTTCAGCTAACGTAGCAGACATCAATAAGTAATCTGCGGCTAATTCTAATTTAAGATCAGACATCAGCTCAACGTATTCAACATATTGTTGTGTAATTTTGAGAATGGGTAAGTCAACAATATCTAATTTATGTCGCCTGATCAGATACAACAAAAGATCCAACGGTCCAGAAAAGCTCTCAAGAATCACCTCCAAAGCTTCTGGTGGAATATACAAATCCTCAGGCTTATCCAATACGGCTTCACCATTAAGAAATGCTAATGGCAGCGGCTGTTGTACGCTAATTTCAGAGGTTTTGTCAGTATCAGATGTCATATCATTACTCAAAAGCGCTCACATCCCCAGCCCCATGGCGAATGACTTGTACAGTACCTTCAGACAAGTCAATAACAGACGAAGGGTGCTCTCCTAAGTAACCGCCGTGAATAATCAAATCCACTTGTTTTTCTAAGCGGTCACGGATCATCTCAGGATCAGATTCAATGGTCTCATCGCCAGGAAGTAGCAGTGATGTGGAAATCATAGGTTCACCCAAGGCCTCCAATAAATCTAAGGCTATAGGATTGTCTGGAATACGCAATCCAATGGTACGCCGTTTGGGGTTTTGTAGTCGCTTGGGCACTTCCTTAGTTGCTTTGAGGATAAAGGTGTAAGGTCCGGGAGTATTATTTTTGATCAGTCTAAAAGCCAGATTATCAACATTAGCATAAACTGACAATTCGGTCAGATCACGACATATCAAACTGAATTGATGGTCTTCTCTGATTTGCCTGATTTGACATATTCGCTGCACTGACGCCTTATCACCTAAATGACATCCAATGGCATATCCCGAGTCTGTGGGGTAGACAACCACGCCGCCTTTAGCAATGATATCGGCCGCTTGTCTGATCAACCGTGCCTGTGGATTTTCTGGATGAATATAAAAAAACTGACTCATACCTGTACCCCTTCACTGTACCATGACCAATCATGCCATATCGGCGTTAACGCCTCATCAATCTGCAGGTTGCGACCTAGCTCTGTCCACCGGCCGGGGCCATGAAAATCAGAGCCTACCGAGGCCATTAATTTATGCTCCAATGCCAAATCACGTAAGAAACGCTTTTTCTCAGGATGCAGTTGCGGGTGTGTTACTTCCATGCCATCACCACCACAAACTTTAAACTGGGCAATTAAACGTCTTAACCATTTAGCAGACAAATCATAATGTGCTGGATGTGCCAACACAGCTTGTCCACCCGCGTCGTGGATCCAAGTAATGGCTTCGTCAATAGAGATCCACTGTGGTGTGACAAATGCCCGCTGACCTTTGCCCAGGTATTTCTTAAATGCTTGATCCATGGTGTTCACTATACCGAGCTCAATCATTGCTCGGGCAAAGTGTGCCCGCGTAACTTGGCCAACACCCGCCAACAATTGGGCTTTTTCCAAGACCCCATCAACACCCGCTTTTTGCAGTTTGCCATCAATGCTTTTTGCCCTTTCGATGCGGTAGCTGTGTTGCTGTGTTAAGCGCTCAAGGAATTCGGCATTTTTGTGGTCTACATTCAACCCAAGCACATGAATATCAAAACCATGCCATCGGGTAGACAACTCAATACCAGAAATAATCTGGATATTACGCCCTTGTGTTTGGCTGAAAATTATCGCTTCTTCCACTGCATCCACAGTGTCATGATCCGTTATTGCCAATGCGTCAAGCTGCATATTCTCTGCACGCAACAACAGCTCTGCAGGGCTTAACAGACCATCTGAATAATGGGTATGTGAATGTAAATCTATTTTCATTTATAACAAACTATTTTTGCTAATATTTTTTTCAATGGTTAAAGCTATTGACATCACTGCCATTTTGCTATTTTCTATAGGCAAGGATTAGCGTAACATTGCTTGCAAATAACCACAGGTTTATGGCGCTCAGTATACCTTAAATTGCGGTAATTACTGAGAATATTTGCAGACAATAGCAGAGCGTTAAGCAAATTATAAAGATACAAGGTGAAACATGAACGTAATCAACACACTGACAGTAGTAACTTGGTGGTGGCACATTTCTCGTTAGCGGGAGGTGTTATGCGTTGATTGCAAACACAAAATACCCGCTACCTAGCGGGTATTTTTGTTTTAGGCAACAAACCCCGGGTAGTCAGGTCGTTATATAATTGGAGCAGAAATGAGCTTAAGTGAATTAAGTATACAGCCAGGGAAAGTCGAAACTATCCGTTTAGATGTACCTTACATTGCCGATCCATTGTGCGCTTTTGAACAGCTAACTAATAACCAGTCTCATAGTGTGTTGCTGGAATCTGCAGAAGTAGACAGTAAAACAAACTTACAAAGTTTAATATTGTTAGACTGCGCATTAAAAATTGTTTGTCATGGACAAACCGTCACATGCCGTGCTACCAGCGATAATGGTGCAAGTATATTGCCATTGTTGGCAGAGCATTTTACGCACAGCGCGATTAATCTTAAAGCCAGCAGCGACAGTTTGGAGATTACATTTGTAACCCCAAATCCGAACCTGGATGAAAGCAGCCGATTAACATCACATTCAGTATTTGATGTACTGCGATTCTTTCAAGACCACATCAATGCCATCCGCGAACACCGTCACAGCGTATTTTTGGCCGGTGCGTTTGCCTACGATTTAATCGCCTCGTTTGAAGATTTGCCTGCCGTCGATGAAGGCGTAAATACTTGCCCAGACTACAGCTTTTATCTTGCAGAAACATTGCTTCTAGTAGACCATCAACACCAAACGACAGAGTTATTGGGCAGTGTGTTCAGCGGTAAAAATGTTGCTAACAACTATTTTTTGATCCAACAAAAGCTGGAATTTTTACACAGCCAAATAGCCTCATTGGAGACAGACGCACACGACACAGCGCAACAACCTCAAGCCACCGCTTACAAAGCCGCTGTGAATATTGACGACGAGACATTCAAACAACATGTGCAACAATTACAACAAAATA
>JBELHI010000143.1:0-5030 GCA_042091475.1 Alteromonadaceae bacterium | reverse complement strand
AAATCAAAAAAACGTGACCAATTGGCCAACATTCTAGCCTGACCCACGGCTGCCATTGCCTGCTTTTCAGCAATAGAAGGAATATCTTTATGGCGAATATCTTGCCGCCCTGCGGCAACACTACCGGAAGACACCACAATGACCTCTTTGCCCTGCTTACGGCTTTCGGTAATGAAATTAGCAATTGCCAATAAATATTCAGCACTACAATTTTGGCCATTTGGCGCTATTAATGCACTGCCAACTTTAATTACAGCACGTTGCCATTGAATTTGAGACATATTCCTTCCTGACATTGTCTAACTATTACTTTACGCCACACCCACACAGACCACCAATGTACGATGTTTTGCAGTAAAAAATAAGGGCTAAGGCTCATGTTATATAGAATTTACAGCTAAATCCTTAGTATTTTGTTATTTGCTCTATGATTTTTAACCCATTCAGTGTATTTTTTGCCGATTACCGTTTAATTTATGACACCGCATCAGCGCACTAAACGTCCCGCTGATGTAAAATACAACACATCAAGGAGCGCTTAATGCTAGCACGTACTTTGGTGATGAGTATTGCACTTATCACTGCATCATTGTCGGCGGGTGCCGCAATAAAACAAACAAAAGGCAGCTTTGAAGACAAGTTCAGACAGCTGGATGAAGTGTTACCAACACCGAACGTTTACCGTAATGCAGCGGGTGAGCCTGGGCATGCATACTGGCAACAAGATGTTGATTACAACATTGACGTTACCCTTGATGAAAAAGGCCGCAGACTAACGGCTAAGCAACAAGTTAGTTACACCAACAACAGCCCAGATACGCTAAAGTACTTATGGTTACAGTTGGACCAAAACCGCTTTAAAGACGATTCAATGGCATTGATGACAAAAACCTTTGGCAGTGGCGCGACTATTTCAGAGTCAGCACCGGCAAAGTTGAGCATCAACCAATTACACACGCAACAGTACATTGAAGATAGTGACCTAGGTTACAGCATAAGCAATGTTCGCGACGGTAAAGGCAATGCACTTAAATACGTGATCGTTGATACCAACATGCGTATTGATTTAAAAACCCCGTTAAAGCCAGGTAAAACAACAGAATTCAAATTGGACTTTGCCTTTGATATTGTTGATCACAGAGGCATGTCAAAAGCACCTCGCGCGGGTTTTGAGCACTTCCCAGATGACAAAAACCCAGACGGCAACGATATTTTCCTAATTGCTCAGTGGTTCCCACGCTTACACTCTTACACAGATTATGAAGCATGGACCAACAAGCCATTCCTTGGAAGTGGTGAATTTACCCTAGAATTTGGTGACTACGACGTTAGCATTACCGTACCTGCGGATCACATTGTATCTTCAACGGGTACCCTAGAAAACGCCAAAAAAGTACTGACCAAAACCCAACTTAAGCGTCTTGAGCAAGCTGAAACGGCAAAACGCCCTGTATTTGTTGT
Organism: Alteromonadaceae bacterium; assembly: GCA_042091475.1. GTDB lineage: Bacteria > Pseudomonadota > Gammaproteobacteria > Enterobacterales > Alteromonadaceae > CAXRGH01. The sequence continues at coordinate 3,569 of JBELHI010000143.1, read as the reverse complement.
GACAGAAGAAGAAGCCCTAGAAAACGAAGCGGCTGGCACAGACAAGCGCAAAACCTGGGTATTCAACGCCAAAAATGTACGTGACTTTGCCTGGGCATCATCACGTAAGTTCATGTGGGATGCCAAAGGCTACCAGCAAGGCGGTGACGACCAAGAGCTAGTGATGGCCATGTCATTCTATCCAAAAGAAGGTGGTGACCTGTGGAAGAAGTATTCAACTGAATCCGTTATCCACACCATGGAAGTTTACTCACGCTTCTCATTTGATTACCCATACCCTACAGCACAGTCAGTTAATGGCCCAGTAGGCGGCATGGAATACCCCATGATCACCTTCAACGGTCCGCGTACAGACTTGCAAGATGACGGTTCACGTACTTACACTCAAGCAGAGAAGCGTTTCTTAATTGGTGTTGTTATCCACGAAATTGGTCACATTTACTTCCCAATGATTGTTAACTCTGACGAGCGTCAGTGGACCTGGATGGACGAAGGCCTAAACAGCTTCCTAGACGGTATCGCAGGCCGCGAGTGGGATCCAACGATTCCATGGGGTGTTGAAGCACGTGACATTGTTGACTACATGAAGTCAGAAACACAAACCCCTATTATGACCCAGTCTGATAGCGTATTGCGTCTAGGTCCAAATGCTTATACCAAGCCAGCCGTCGCGTTAACCATATTACGTGAGACTATTCTTGGTCGTGAGCTATTTGATTTTGCCTTTAAAGAATACTCCACACGCTGGAAGTACAAGCGCCCTACACCATCAGATTTCTTCCGTACCATGGAAGAAGCCTCAGGTGTTGACCTGGATTGGTTCTGGCGTGGTTGGTTCTACAGCACAGATCACGTAGACATTTCATTAGACAAAGTCTACAGCCTGCGTATGGACACTAAGAACCCAGACATTGACTACGCGCGTAAGCGCCAAGTTGAGTTGGACAAGCCAGAGCCGGTATCTGTAACACGTAACCGCGCTGATGGTAAAACCTGGGTTGAGCGCAACGCTGACGTATCAGATTTCTACGATACTAACGACCGCTTCACTGTGACTAACAAAGAGCGCAACAGCTACCAGAAGTTCTTAAAAGGCCTTAAGCCGTGGGAGCGTAAAACCTTTGAGCGTGCAATAGAAGAAGATAAGAACTACTACGTACTAGACTTCAGCAACAAAGGTGGTTTGGTAATGCCAATCATCCTTCAGCTTGGTTATGCAGACGGTAGCAGTGAGCGTATGTATATTCCTGCAGAAATCTGGCGTCGTAACAGTAAAAACGTGAGCAAATTAATTGTAAGCGACAAAGTACTGACCAACGTAACCCTTGACCCAATGTGGGAAACAGCGGACACAGACCGTTCAAACAACCACTACCCACGTCAGATTATTCAATCACGTGTGGAAGCGTACAAGTCTAAAAAGCGCACCGGTTTAGTCTACCGTGACATCATGCAAGACATTAAAACTGAGCTTAAAACAGACGAAGACGACAAAGAAGAAAAAGAAGAGAAAGAAGACTAAGTAAGTGATAGTCGGGGCATTCATCATGCCCCGACATTATCTATCTTGATCCATCATCAGGAGCACCACATTTCATGAAGAACCTCAGTATCCTTATCCTTGCCTTGAGCAGCCTATACACTGCCAGCGCAAACGCACAAGCCGTACAACAAACCAAAGGCAGTTTTGAAGACAAATTCAGACAACTGGACGAAGTCCTACCCACGCCAAACGTTTACCGTAACGCCGCAGGTGAACCGGGCCATGAATATTGGCAGCAAGACGTTGATTACAAAATTGACGTTAGCCTTGATGAAAAAGCGCGTAAAATTACCGCCAAACAAACCGTAACCTACACCAACAACAGCCCAGATACGCTAAAGTATTTATGGCTACAACTAGACCAGAATAGATTCCGCAATGACGCAATGTCAGTGGTTGCTCGTGACTTTGGTGGCATAGGTATTCGCGGTCCTGCCATGTCCAAGCCCAAAGGTGAAACCCCAGCCAAGTTAAGCCTGAGTGCATTACGTCAAATGCACGCCATGGAAGACAATGTATTTGGTTATGAAATTGCCAACATTCGCAATGGTGAGGGCAAAGCCTTAAACGCAGTGATTGTTGATACCAACATGCGTATTGACCTAGACAGCCCGCTAAAATCTGGTGAAAGCACCAGCTTTTCATTAGATTACAGCTACAACATGGTAGAAGAAAACGCCGTGGCCGCACGTTCAGGCTATGAGCACTTCCCAGATGACAAAAACCCAGACGGCAATGGCATCTTTTTATTAGCCCAATGGTTCCCCCGCTTACACGCATACACAGATTATGAAGCATGGACCAACAAAGTATTCCTAGGTCGTGGTGAATTCACCCTAGAATTTGGTGACTACGACGTCAGTATTAACGTACCAGCAGACCATATTGTCTCTTCAACAGGTACCCTAGAAAACGCCAAAAAGGTACTAACCAAAACCCAGCTTAAGCGTCTTAAGAAAGCTGAAACCGCCGAGCGCCCAGTATTCGTTGTGACTGAAGAAGAAGCCTTAGAAAACGAAGCGGCTGGCACAGACAAGCGTAAAACCTGGGTATTCAATGCCAAAAATGTACGTGACTTTGCCTGGGCATCATCACGTAAGTTCATGTGGGATGCCAAAGGCTACCAGCAAGGCGGTGACGACCAAGAGCTAGTGATGGCCATGTCATTCTATCCTAAAGAGGGTGGCGACCTGTGGAAGAAGTATTCAACTGAATCTGTGATCCACACCATGGAAGTCTACTCACGTTTCTCATTTGATTACCCGTATCCAGTGGCGCAATCCGTTAATGGTCCCGTAGGCGGCATGGAATACCCCATGATCACCTTCAACGGCCCGCGTACAGAATTACAAGACGACGGTACCCGTACTTACACCCAAGCAGAAAAGCGCTTCTTAATTGGCGTGGTTATCCACGAAATTGGTCACATTTACTTCCCCATGATTGTAAACTCTGACGAGCGTCAGTGGACATGGATGGACGAAGGTCTGAATAGCTTCCTAGACGGTATTGCAGGCCGTGAATGGGATCCAACGATTCCATGGGGTGTTGAAGCACGTGACATTGTGGGCTACATGAAATCTGAAACCCAAGTACCTATTATGACCCAGTCTGACAGTATTTTGCAGATTGGCCCCAATGCCTACACCAAACCTGCGGCTGCCTTAACCATTTTACGTGAAACGATTCTAGGCCGAGAGCTATTTGACTTTGCCTTTAAAGAGTACGCTAACCGCTGGAAATACAAGCGCCCTACACCATCAGATTTCTTCCGTACCATGGAAGAAGCCTCAGGTGTTGACCTGGATTGGTTCTGGCGTGGTTGGTTCTACAGCACAGATCACGTAGACATCTCATTAGACAAAGTCTACAGCCTGCGCATGGACACCAAAAACCCAGACATTGACTACGCTCGCAAGCGCCAAGTTGAATTGGACAAGCCAGAGCCGGTATCTGTAACACGCAACCGCGCTGACGGTAAAACCTGGGTTGAGCGCAACGCTGACGTATCAGATTTCTACGATAC
>JBELHI010000142.1:0-5113 GCA_042091475.1 Alteromonadaceae bacterium | reverse complement strand
GCATTACACTTTGTACTGACATTATGTCCTCCAATTTGAAAAATATGTCATATCTCTAACAAGCTAAGTGGCTTTTTTATTATAAAAATACGATTTGCCTGTGAATCTCTATACAAGAACCATACCAATGTAAAATTCAAAATCCCCCCCCTAAACTTAGGCTTTTCTAAAACTATTAAATCGTAAACCCCACCTGAGCGCACCATGGCAATGCACTCAGGCACCATTTAGGTGCAATGATTCAAATTGGAGCATTTAAAAGCCGTTTACATAAAATGTCATCGTTCTTTAACTTTATGACAAAACAAAGAATTGATGAAAGTTAAAAGAATTTGCCTCATAGATTCGCCAAAGCATGATTATATCTGTACAATCCCCACCCAATTAAGTAAGCACGCACTACTTTGCTAAAAAGAGAGAACATCATGACAACAGACATTACCTCGACGAGTAACTTGAGGAACATCGCCATTATTGCCCACGTTGACCACGGTAAAACAACCTTGGTTGATAAACTTTTACAGCAATCGGGCACCTTAGAAAGCCGCGGTGAAGTTGAAGAGCGCGTGATGGATTCCAATGATATCGAAAAAGAGCGTGGCATTACTATCCTTGCTAAAAACACGGCGATTCGCTGGAACGATTACCGCATCAACATTGTAGATACTCCTGGGCACGCGGATTTTGGTGGTGAAGTAGAGCGTGTAATGTCAATGGCAGACTCTGTATTGTTGCTTGTTGATGCACAAGAAGGTCCAATGCCACAGACCCGCTTTGTAACGCAAAAGGCATTTGCTCAAGGCTTAAAGCCAATTGTTGTTATCAACAAAATTGATAAGCCTGGCGCGCGTCCAGATTGGGTAATGGATCAAGTATTTGACTTGTTTGATAACTTAGGCGCGACAGACGAGCAACTAGACTTTCAAGTTGTTTATGCATCAGCCCTTAACGGTTGGGCTTCATTAGATTCTGAAGAACAAGCTGAAGATATGACCGCCTTGTTCCAAACCATCGTGGATCAGGTAGAAGCGCCGGAAGATAACGCTGACAGCCCACTACAGATGCAAGTTTCACAATTAGACTACAACTCTTACCTTGGCGTAATTGGTGTTGGCCGTATTACACGTGGTACGGTTAAGCCAAATCAAGCAGTGACAATTATCGGTGCCGACGGCAAGACTCGAAATGCCAAAGTGGGTCAAATTCAAGGTTACCTTGGACTAGAGCGACACGAAATAGCAAGCGCACAATCTGGTGACATTATTGCCATCACGGGTGTTGGTGAATTGAAGATATCTGATACCGTTTGTGATACCAATGCGGTTGAAGCACTGCCTCCATTGTCAGTTGATGAGCCTACGGTAACCATGACGTTCCAAGTTAATACCTCACCGTTTTCTGGTAAAGAAGGTAAATTTGTAACTTCGCGTAATATTCTTGAGCGTTTGGAAAACGAATTAGTTCACAACGTTGCTTTGCGTGTAGAAGAAACACCTGATCCAGATAAATTCCGTGTTTCTGGCCGTGGTGAACTTCACCTAGGTATTTTGATTGAAAATATGCGTCGTGAAGGCTACGAGCTTGCGGTATCTCGTCCAGAAGTAATTTTGCGTGACGTTGACGGCGAAGTCCATGAACCATTTGAAACATTAACTATTGACTGTGAAGACGAGCACCAAGGTTCAATCATGGAGCAGCTTGGCTTACGAAAAGCAGAGCTAACTAACATGTCGCCAGATGGTAAAGGACGTATCCGTATGGACTTCATGGTACCTAGCCGTGGCTTGATTGGCTTCCAAACTGACTTTATGACACTGACCTCTGGCTCAGGCCTAATGTACCACTCGTTTGATCACTACGGTCCTCACAAAGGCGGTACTATTGGTCAGCGTAAGAACGGTGTATTGATTGCTAACGCTGCAGGTAAGGCATTGACTAACGCATTGTTTAACTTACAAGAGCGTGGACGCTTATTCATTGGTCACGGTGTTGAAGTTTACGAAGGTATGGTCATTGGTATTCACAGCCGTGACAATGACCTAACAGTAAATGCACTTAAAGGTAAACAGCTGACCAACGTACGTGCATCTGGTACAGATGAAGCACAAAACTTGGTACCGCCGGTCGTTATGACACTTGAACAAGCCCTAGAGTTCATTGACAACGACGAGCTGGTTGAAGTAACGCCCGTCAGCATACGCCTACGTAAAAAGCTATTGACTGAAAACGAGCGTAAGCGCGCGTCTAGAACTAAAGACTAAACATTGCTTATTCATTTAAAAACCGGCTTTATGCCGGTTTTTTTATTTCAAGATCCTGCTAAATCTGTATATACGACTGGCGCCATAAACCCATCATTATAGTTAGCTATTGCTAACTAAAAGCTAATCACTAAAAGTAATTTATTGTCTATTAATACAAGCCACTTAAACACACTGTTTTCATTCCTCTCAACTAAAGTTTATTTTGCAAAAAATATATTTAAAACATAATATTAAATAAAATGAAGTTTTGTACTAAATACCCATGAAATAAGACAATAAATATTAACCTGGTTCATAAATTAAGGTGTCTGACATTGAAAACTACAGCAGTTGATAAAAAGTGTATTTAGGTAGTCTTACTATTGACCTAAACCAGCGCCAAATTATTCATCACGGCAAACACATCTTATTATCCAAAGAAGAGCACGACCTGCTTTTGTTATTAATAAGTAATCCAACTGATGCCATTGATAAACATACCATTGCAGAGTCAATTTGGAATAGACGAACAGCGCGAATAGAGTCAGTTAAAGCGCTAGTTTCTAATTTACGGAAAAAACTCCAAGATCCCCCCACAGATCCCCGCTACATAAAAACGGTTGGCCGACAAGGCTATCAGTGGATAGGCGGCGCACCATCAACTGACAAAGAGGCAAAGTTCAGAGGTAAACTGAAACTCGGTATTGCTGGACTTATTCTATTCGGCGTAATTATTGGACTAGGTATCATCTTGTCTACTGTATTAGCGAATAAATCTGAACCAATACTTACAATAGGCAAGCCCATTCCCGTCGAAAACGTAAAACAACTCGGGATAAATGATACGCAAAATTATCTTAGTTACTATCAACTCAATGAGCCCAACACAGGCTCAGAACTTACTGTCCGCTCAGCTAAAGAACAAACAGAATTTAAAATTAAAAATGTTTATGCTTCTAGTTGGGGCGTAGCTAACGATATGCTGAGTGTAATAGTCAAGTCAAAAGACAACGCACAATGTAACGTCAAAATTTATCACGGTAGCAAAGGTCCAATATTACAATCAATTCCATGCCCCTTGCCCGTCACACTGACCTCTGAGTATTATGCTTTACAGTGGCTGTCAGATTCCGCGGGAATATTACTCGCCTCTATGGCTGATAGCAATGTAACCATTTGGAAATACTTGTTTGGCAAAGGTCAATGGGTAAGACATGATAATGTGAGCACTGAGATACCAGCCAATGACTTTGAGCTGCTGTTATCACGGGACTCAAAAATAACAATGGTACTGAGAGATCTTGTCTCATTGACAACTCAGGTTTACGCTGGCTTTTCAGATGCTAAAAACTCCCTTTATCTTGTAAGAGATGATCTAAGAACGAGAGCCAGTGCGATATTAGACAACAATTTATTTTACATTTCTCCCAACTGGAACATTGAATCTGTCGACATTAGAAATATAACTGCGCCCAAGAGCTGGCCTGTTATACTTGGTAAAGTGATTGATTTGCATGCTATAAATCAATCTTCATTAGTTATTTCCTATGGCAAAATGCCCGTCAATCAAGTGTTCTTTCAGCAACAAGAAACATCAAGAAGACTTTCTGGTTTTTACAATACGATTCGTCAACCTAAACTCGTTGGTGAGAACCTCTATTTTATTGCTGCGGAACAACAGTCTGAGACCCTTTATCAAAGCACATCAAGTGGATTCAAACCGTCGCGTTCATCATTGCAATTTAGAATCAATGACATTATTGATTTTGACGCTGATTTGCTCGGTAATTCTATTATCCTCACCGCCAATGATATTTACTACAACGGTCAACCTCTTAATACAAACCTAAAGTCAAACGTAGAGCAATTGCTGGGAGCGAAACTGACTCATCCACAGGGCTTTGTGTATACGTCCTCAAACACAACGACATTCATTAATACTGTGCATTATCATCAACAAGAAGCTTCTCTATCGGTTCCGTTGCTATCTTACTCATCATCGAGTAACAGTTTTTTCAGAGTCAATCAGACACTGCATCACAAGAATTCTGCATTACAATTTCTCACGACCATCGGCAAGCAAGCATTTTTTATTACCAAAGACAATGGGACACTGCTACGTGTCAGTGAATATGAAACCCATGCCTTTCCCATAGATATAGATAAATCAGCACAAGACGTTGCATACCGTATTGAGGGTAATGGGTTAACAATCTCTTTTAAGTTACCCGAATTGAAACAATCTAAGACAAAGGAATTTGCACTGATTACTGAAAAGTTAACAACGACTAAACAAAGGAGTGAATACCCAATTCAAGGGAGTAACTACCCGAAATTCAATATAAAAACTCAACATTTAACCCATGATTCATTAATACTAAACTATAGTTTAAAACATTAACGAAATACCAAAAGAGAAACGTTGTGGATTCAACAATAATAAACATAAAAGGATTGGTTCTTAATATTACGCGGAAACAAGCGGCATACAAAAGAACAAGGATTAACTTAACGGACAATGAATGGTTGTTATTGGATCACCTCGCCAAAAAACCTGTAACAGCATCGAGCATTGAAGAACTAACCATTGCCGTGTGGGGCACGCCACACAAGAGTGAAGGTATGATAAGGCAATTGGTCAAAGCCCTACGGGATAACATTGCGCAATACTGTGAGGCTGACTTAATCAAAACGGTTCACGGAAAAGGATATCTGTTAACCGTGACACCACAGAAAAAATCTTCTCGCTCCCTATCAACACCAATGAAAAGAGCCATAGCAGGTACGCTGTTTGTTGCTGTTCTTGGCGTCTGCATTTACGCAGCGAGATATTGGCATGATAAATATTCAATGCTCACAGTATTGACCCT
>JBELHI010000141.1:0-5164 GCA_042091475.1 Alteromonadaceae bacterium | reverse complement strand
CGTTAGTAAACGCTGTCAGTATTGTTGAAGATTGTGCATTTAATTATGTTGGCGTTTTTGCTAATCAAACCATTGAGGATGTGGTCCAGCACGCAACCCAGCTGACCCTGTGTGCAGTGCAATTACACGGTGAAGAGACCGCAGAATACCGTCAGCAATTACGTAATTTATTGCCCGAAAGTTGTCAGATATGGCAAGCCTTAGGCGTGACAGACCAGTTACCCGATCTCAACATTGAGCATGCAGATCAGACCCTGCTTGACTGTAAGGTTGGTAGCCAATCAGGTGGTACCGGAAAAGTGTTTGACTGGTCCCTGCTAAAACAAATAAAAACACCTATTAAGATAGGTTTAGCTGGCGGACTATCACCCACGAATATTAGTCAAGCGAGTGAATTATCAATGGCATTTTTAGACGTAAACTCGGGGGTGGAAAATGCACCTGGTGACAAATCTTCAGAAAAAATAGAACAATTATTTAGCGCCCTTCGTTGTTATTAATAACAAGGCGAAATTTAAGCAAAGAGAATAACTATGACAAATAAATTAGACAGCAAGTTTGGCCAGTACGGTGGCATGTATGTCCCGGAGCTATTGATCCCTGCGTTAGATCAACTAGAGCAAGAATTCATCAAAGCCCAACAAGATCCAAGTTTTCAAGCCGAGTTTATGGCCTTACTTAAAGATTATGCTGGACGTCCTACGGCGATGACATTGAGCCGTAACCTAGTCAGTAATCCGCTGGTCAAACTTTACCTAAAGCGTGAGGATTTGTTGCACGGTGGTGCTCACAAAACCAATCAAGTGTTAGGCCAAGCATTGCTCACTAAACGCATGGGGAAAAAGCAGGTCATCGCCGAAACCGGTGCAGGCCAACACGGTGTAGCTACCGCATTAGCTTGTGCTTTGATGGGTTTAAAAGCGCGTATTTATATGGGTGCCAAAGACGTTGAACGACAGGCACCAAATGTATTCCGAATGCGCTTAATGGGCGCCGAAGTCATCCCGGTCAATTCAGGCTCAGGCACACTCAAAGATGCCGTTAACGAAGCATTACGAGACTGGTCAGCAAATTATGACGACGCTCATTATCTGCTGGGTACTGCAGCAGGCCCTCACCCCTTCCCCACTATTGTGAGGGAATACCACCGTATGATTGGTGAAGAGACCCGCGCTCAAATCATTGAAAAAGAAGGCCGTTTACCCGATGCCGTGGTTGCTTGCGTGGGTGGCGGTTCAAATGCCATTGGCATATTTGCTGATTTTATAGACTCGCCTGAAGTAGCACTTGTGGGTGTTGAACCCGCAGGTAAAGGGCTGCATACCGTTGATCATGGCGCAGCGATTTGTAAAGGTAGCCAAGGTATACTGCACGGAACATACAGTTACATCATGCAGGACAACAGCGGTCAAATAGAAGAGTCTTACTCGGTCTCTGCTGGTTTAGACTACCCAGCAGTTGGGCCACAACACGCCCATTTACACGACACGGGACGTGCTCAATATGTCGCGGTAAGTGATGAAGAGGCGCTGAATGCTTTTCAATTATTGGCGCAAAAAGAAGGTATCATCCCAGCACTAGAGTCATCACATGCATTGGCTCATGCGCTAAACATGGCAGATGAAGCAGAAACCGAAACTATTATTGTTGTCAACCTATCGGGACGTGGCGACAAAGACCTAGCCCACGTCCAAACCGTATTATCCGAGGAGACATCTGAATGAACCGCTACCACAACATGTTCACAAGCTTAACTGAGCAACGTCAAGGTGCTTTTATTCCTTTTGTCATGCTAGGTGATCCAGATTTAGATAGTAGTTTTGCAATTATTAAAAGTCTCATTGCTGGCGGTGCTGATGCATTAGAATTAGGTATACCCTTTTCCGATCCGATCGCTGACGGTCCAACCATTCAAGCAGCCAGTATTCGTGCCCTCAACAATGGTGTTACGCCCGATAACTGTCTTGCTTTAGTCGCAAAAATACGCGCTGAACATCCTGACATTCCAATGGGTTTGCTAATGTATAGTAATTTGGTATTTGCTAAGGGCATAGACAGCTTTTATGCTCAATGTGCCGCCTCTGGAGTGGATTCAGTGTTGGTTGCAGATGTACCCATCCGAGAAGCCGAGCCGTTTAAGAAAGCAGCTAACGCTAACGGCATTCAACACATATTAATAGCACCACCAAATGCAACGGCTGAGACATTACAGGCGATTGGCGATCATTCTGAAGGATACACCTATTTACTTGGTCGAGCCGGCGTAACCGGTACAGAGACCGCCGCTGTCATGCCAGCTTCAAACTTAGTTGCCAAGTTGCGTGACGTGCAAGCAGCACCCGCTATTTTAGGGTTTGGTATATCCACGCCAGTACAAGTTGAAGATGCCATACAAGCAGGTGCAGCAGGGGCAATATCAGGCTCTGCTACGGTTAAAATTATTGAATACAACCTAGGTAATATCACCGAAACAACAGCCGCACTAACTGAATTTGTGAGTGCTATGAAGACTGCTACACACTATTAATTGCGACACTGAGATTGATATGATGACGTGCAATGGGCGAATAACACCATTGCACGTTCAATGTCGAACTACCGTGACTTACCATCAGCTGACAAGTAAGGCTTTGCATACATCGTCAGTAATTTATTAAGCAATCGCGCTGGTCCGCTATGTGGCAGCAAAGACCTTGCTAGCGTTTGATTAATACTTGCCTGATAGCCGAAACAACGAGCCATAGACATCTGGCTACCCGAGGGGTTTTGTAAACAAATACAGTCAACTGATAAATAGTATAGCTATATTATTTGTTACTTTGATTTAAGGAGGGATCGTTCAATCACAGTGGAATATCCCTTGTTCAAGCTCAGCTGAAAAGCCTTAGACGGGAAGATTCGCTAATGCTAGATGGGTTAATACACAGGCAAATACCCCTGCCAAGATATCGTCCAGCATAATACCTAAGCCGCCGTGGACGCGCTTATCTATCACTCTGATGGGCCAGGGTTTAACAATGTCAAACAACCGAAACAAAGCAAAACCAATTAACAGAGACTGCCACGACAATGGCACCGCAATAAACGTCACCATCATTCCAGCAACCTCATCCCACACAATCGCGGGATGGTCATGCACATTCATTCTAATCGCCGTTTGTTCACACAGGTAAATGCCAATAACACAAGCGACCACGGTAATCGCGAGATATGGAAATATCGGTAACATTGCCATAAGGAGTATCAAAGGCACTGCAGCTAACGAACCGAATGTGCCTGGTGCCACTGGTGCGTAGCCAGAACCAAAACCCAATGATAGAAAATCAACGGGATGTTTCAAAGAAACACGGGCTAGTGGACTATTATTCGACAAAGTGGTCATATCCTTTCACAGTGCTTTGGTATAGCTCACCGTGGCATTTAAGTTTAAGTTTTTCATTCAAGCCTGCTACGTTGCCAATACAGGTTGCGCTTACATTAGCATTGATCAAAGCCGATTCAAGTTGTCCCTTCATTTCCTTAGGAACGGTAAACAGTAATTCGTAATCATCACCGCCATTGAGTGCGTATTCATAAGCTTGCTCGATGGATACCGACTGGGTTAATGCTAATGATAAGGGAAGTTTCTCAACGTTGACTAACGCCCCACATTGAGAAGCATACAACACGTGGCGTAAATCTGACAGTAATCCATCAGAAATATCAATGCATGAAGAGGCTATTCGTCTTAGCATAGTACCCATTAACACCCTCGGAGACGGCGTGTTAAAACGTTGCATGATACTATTTTCATGGGCCGCCGACGTCTTGATATTTCCTTTGACAATATCCAGACCAAGTCCTGCATCACCAAGAGTGCCAGACACATACAACAAATCACCAGGTTTAGCTCTAGAGCGCGTTAATGCTTGGCCTTTAGGGATAAATCCATGGGCAGTAATAGTGACAGATAATGGCCCTCTGACGGTATCGCCGCCAATAAGTTGCACCGAATAATACTCCGTCATCTCCCTTATTCCTTGGGAGAATTGATACAACCACTGCTCATCTTGTTCTGGTAACGACAGAGCCAAACTTATCCACGCGGGCTCAGCCCCCATGGCTGCCAAATCACTTAGATTGACCGCTACCGCTTTTTGAGCAATTAACTCTGGTGCTGTATTTTCAGGAAAATGTACGCCACTGACAAGGGCATCAGTAGTAACTACAAGAGATTGCCCTTCGGGTATATCAGTAATAGCACAGTCATCACCAATCCCTAGTTTGACGTCCTTACGTTGAAAACTATGACTTTGAAAATAGTTTTCAATAATTGAAAATTCACTCACAAATCAATCTTTCTCATGCTGACGGAGTTTACGGATAGCCTTATCCAATACACCGTTAATGAACTTATGACTTTCTTCAGCACCAAATGACTTGGCCAACTCTATGGCTTCATTAATTACCACACGGTAAGGCACATCAATACGCTCAACTAGTTCAAATGTGGCAATACGTAATATCGCTTTCTCTATGGGATCAATCTCTTCAGGTAAACGTCCTAGGTACGGCTTAATCGCAGTATCTAAGTCACCCAATTGTTTAACCACGCCACGAAACAAGATTTGGAAATAAGAAGTATCCACCTTTTTCATGTCATTTGACGTTGCAAGGTGCAATTCAACTTGGGCTATATCGTTGCCACTCATCTGCCACGAATAAAGTGCTTGAACGGCAAGTTCTCTCGCCAATCGACGGGCTGAAGGCTTCACTAATTAAGCCCCCGCAATAAGATCAACAACGTTGACCATTTCAAGTGCACCCAACGCAGCTTCTGCGCCTTTATTACCCGCTTTGGTACCTGAACGTTCAATGGCTTGCTCTATTGAATCAGTGGTTATAACACCAAAAGAAACAGGTATGCCGTATTCAAGTGACACTTGTGCCAAACCTTTATTACACTCGCCAGCAACAAAATCAAAATGTGGTGTTCCGCCTCTGATCACAGCACCAAGTGCGATGATGGCATCGTAACCGCCTTTTTCAGCTAATTTTTTTGCAACGATGGGAAGTTCATAGGCTCCTGGTACGCGAACCAGTGTGATGTCGTCACTATTGACTTCACCGTGACGCTCCAAGGTATCCAGTGCACCTTCAACTAAACTCTCAACCACAAAGCTAT
>JBELHI010000140.1:0-5215 GCA_042091475.1 Alteromonadaceae bacterium | reverse complement strand
GGGGCCTTGGCTTTTATCTCGACGCGGCCATAGGTAAAATCACCTTTGTTTTGTGTATTGATGCGCGACGAGGTATATGGTTTAGTTAGGCTAGGATCCGGCTCTGCCGGTCTGGCAACGATGTTCAGCACACCGTTTTCAATAAATAAGTTATCAGGGGAATCTGTGTAACACTGCTCTTCTGAGTTACCACCGCCACTACAATTAACTTCAAACGACCATTTATTGAGATCTAATGATGCAGAATCAAATTCATCACTCCAGACCAACTGCCAATCTTGGGTCGGGTTTCTCGTGTCTATAGTGGTAATGGTAGTTTCAGTGGCAATATCAGAGCCGCCACAACCCGCAAAAACTGCAGATGCTAATATCAATGTTGTAAATCGCGAAAGCTTAGTTGCCCGCCCTTTAAACATAAAGTTCTCCCTGTAATTTCGTCTGCCTACATGATAATTGTGCTGTTTCTGTGCGCACATATCAGATTAGTAATAAAATACTTTATATGCTTTTATAGTTTGTTAAATATTTGTACAACTTTTAACATGATAGAGGGAGTATAGAATAATAAATGCGATAAGACGGCTGTAGAAGACGCTAAAACGGACTCAGTTCATAGAATCGCCAATAAACAACAAGCGAAAAATAAGATAAAAGGAACTCTAATCCCCCATTAAAAATGAATTCAACAAAAAATAAGCTGTTGTTTTAATTTATTAATAAATTTAAATTTTGGTTATAATACCCTTACACAAGGGTATAAATTAAGCATTTCATTTATTCATGTACTTAAGATTAAATTCGTTGCACAATAGCAATAGGATGCCTTTTAATCATTAGAATGCGTATTCAAAACGCAGAATAAGATTGGTCTAAATAAATCGTAAAGCCTCATCGAAAAGTCGTCTCAAAGTATTTTTATTAACAAAAAACTTACACATGGTGCATGTATTGAATAAAGACACGACAACCGGTGAAATGGAGCTTAATGTAGCGTTATTGATAAGGCAAACCCTAGGCCAGGCACCGGAAAAAATGTTTTGGTACTGCCAATTTGGGTTTTGGGTATTTATTTGTCTGGTGTCATTCGGCACTTTAAACTTATGGTTTGAGCAATATCAACTTTCTTATTTTTTACACGTCATTTTTCAGGCTGTAATTGGTCTTATCTTATCTATTTTTTTGCAAAAAGCGTTTATTGTAATCTGGCATAAAAGCAATAGATTTCGTATTTATACTGGCCTGCTGTTGATATTTTTAGTAGCCATTGTTTGGACTATTGCGCGTATGGGTCTTTTCAATTTACTCACCGACGAAGGAGACACATGGTGGAACTTTGGTGGTTGGTACTTCAGCGGCATTTTCATCTATCTATGCTGGACCGCAATGTTTCACGGCTTAATGTATTATCAGCTGCTGCAACGAGAGCATCAAATACTGCTTGATTCTCAACATCAAATTGAAGAGGAGTACGGTAAACGTATTGCCGCACAAACCCTTGCTCGTGATGCCCAACTTAAAATGTTGCGCTACCAACTGAGCCCGCACTTTTTATCCAATGCGTTAAACTCAGTCAACGCATTAATTGACATTGGAGAGGGACAACTTGCACAAAAAACAGTGATTAATTTAAGTAAATTTTTACGTTATTTATTGGACCATGATCCCGAGGTATTAGTGACTGTAAAAGAAGAGGTAAAAGCCTTAATGCTGTACCTAGATATTGAAAAGATTAGATTTGGTGAGCGGCTCTCCATCGAATTAGACATAGATGAAAAGGTTGAAAGGGGCCTGGTTCCCAGTTTATTGTTTCAACCTATCGTTGAAAATTCTATCAAACATGCCATTTCAAAGCGCGAACACGGCGGCACTGTCCGGGTATCAGTGCATTTACAGAACAATCACATCAACATAACACTGGCTGATTCGGGAGCAAGGTTGGAACAATATAGTGATTTAAGTGCTGAACAACAAAATCGTAATATTGGTATGCAAAACACTATTTCACGGCTTGAAACTATGTATGCCGAGAAATATAAAATAGCCTATGAATTGACGGCTAACGGCTCTACCACGCAAATTCTGCTGCCCTTTGAGCTTGGGAACACGGCGTAAATTAACATTGTAAAGGATTAAAGATGGCGCGTTTACGAACGATAATTGTGGATGATGAACCCTTGGCATTAAGCCTAATGAAGTCAAAACTCAAACACTATGATTCAATAGAGATTATTGCAGAGTGCAAGAATGGCAGAGATGCAATTGAGAAAATCCTAGAAATGGAACCTGATTTAGTCTTTTTAGACATAGATATGCCTGTTATTAACGGTTTTGATGTGATCCATAAAACACAACCTGAACTCACCCCGATGGTCGTATTCGCCACTGCCTACGGTCAATACGCGTTAGATGCATTTACCGTTAATGCCGTGGATTACATTCTCAAACCGTTAGACGATGAGTTAATTGCTCGCGCCGTACAACGAGCGGAAACCCGCTTTAGGCAACATGACAAAACCACCGAAAAATCAAATTTAATTAGTGCAATAGAAGCCATTCGAAGTCATGATGAGCACCCGAAACAGTTAACCGCCGAGGAAGACAAGAAGATTGTTGTGAAAGATGGTGACCAAATTACCATAGTCAAACAAGATGATCTTAAGTGGGTTGATGCAGCGGGTGATTACTGTTGTCTACATGCAAACGGACAAACCCATATTAAACGTATTCCTTTGACGGAACTTCTCAAGCAGCTTGATGAGACTCAGTTTAAACGCGTGCACCGCTCAACCATTATCAATCTAAATTTTATAACGAAAGTCCAATCCTTAGCTAAGGGGGAATATTTTGTCGAGCTAGGCTCCCATGAAAAGGTAAAAGTAAGCCGCACGTATAAAGATGCAATCAAGGCTTATTTACAATTGAATCCAGGTAACCACAATCTAGAAAAAACGGTTTAGCCCAGTAATAACTGGAAGTTGGCTGAAAGCTTGAACAACAAGCCTACAAGCCATACGCTTCAATCATATCATCGAAGATGTTAAAATTTTCGGGGTTGGCAGTGTAAATATTACCGTTTTGATTAAACAGTGACTGACCCCAAGGACCTGATAATAGAGGCTCCCAGAAAAATGTTCCCAAACCGCGTTCGTCGGGTAGGTTAAACATAATATCATTGAGTAATTTCGGCCGTGGATTGTACTCTACAATACTAAATACTAGCGCTGGATACGTGTCGGCGAGTAAGTCTAATGTACCTTTCCATTCGGTTGAAGGGCCTTGCCACTTCTCGTAGGCAGATAAGCCTAAAACATCGAAATCAATATTGTTTTCCGATGCATTATTGACCCAGTTAATAACCCTTTCCTTGTCGCCAGTATTTTCAATGTGCAACATAACAAGGATCTGATCATTTACTGTTTTTACCCCATTAATACCCGCTTTGAGCAATTTGGACAAATTACCCCAATTTGACGCACTACCATTAACGTTCTGATTGACAACAGATTGATTACCAAAACAATCTGTATCATCGGTAGGTATATGGATCAGCATACCTGGTGTTATTTCATTGCCAACTTGTACCATATCTGGTAGCACACCTGCATTTTTCATGTCAGTGAGCACATCAACAGTGTAACGTTTAACCGCTGTCGCCAAATCCTCGATGTTATTGATGCTTCGCCAAACATGGGGGATAACTTGTTTACTTGGGTCAGCCCAGGTATCACTATAATGAAAATCGAGTAGTAGTTTCATACCCGCAGCTTTGACTTGCTGAGCCATCTCGATCACGTGAGCCTTATCATTATAAGCTGCCGATTTTGGCTCGCACCATTCGCCAAACCCAGTGGCATAGCCATAATCAGCCAAGGGGTCAACGAAAGTACGTAAGCGTATGTAGTTGAAACCATGGTTTTTCAGTAATGTTAACATTGGTTTTTCAACCCCGTCAGTGTCAATAAACACCGCACCATTATCAACATATTCAGCGAGACTAGAGACATCAGCTCCTAGGATATAAGGATTACGTCGGCCAATATTGTTGCCGAGATCATCAATTGTATTATGCCCGTCACTATCACTGTCACTATTGCTGTTAGTGTCATCGTGATTACTCTCAAGGACAATCGAATCGGTACTAGTATCAGTTGAACTTGCTTTTTCAGTAGTCCCACCACAAGCACTAAGTAGGCTGAGACAGATAAAAACCTGCAATGGAGCAATAACTTTATTAAACATTATAAGCAATCTTAATTTGATGGAACGTTATTAATGAGCAATGAAAACCACAGACAACTACAAGTTTGTCGCAGCGCCAGACAAGGCCTTTCAAATTAACATAAGAAAATACCTGAATACAGAATAATTACAGTCAGTTGGCAATACTAGTCGACACATAAACTTGCATAATAAATGAGTTGAATTACTATGCTGACGACTTCAACAGGCTCCAGTTACCGGCGTGTTTAAAATAATTTAAGCGTTATCACCGAGTATTACAACAGGATAGACTGCCGTATTGACGACACTGTCATTGGTTTAGTTATAGGATTTTCAATGGTAGGGCTAAAACAAAAAAACCGACTAACGTCGGCTTTTTCTCATTGTGGAATTCAATGAGTAGTGGTACCAGTGGGCGGACTCGAACCGCCACGCCCGAAGGCAACGGATTTTGAATCCGTCATGTCTACCAATTCCATCACACTGGCATCGACGTTGCGTTGTGACTAACGCAACGAGCAGGCATTATAGCGTTATGTTTACTGCATGCAAGTGTTTTTAATAGTTGGCGCTCTGTTTGATGTTTTTTTCAGCGGCTTACCATTAATTGTGTATCCTGCTACACTAACTCCTTGTTAATCCCATTGGAGTCCCATGACAAAAACTCATTCAGAGTTCCCGCGTGCGACACTCGTCAAACGGCTGGCGGCAATGACCTACGACGTGCTAGTGGCCGTTGCTGTGGCGATGTGCGCAGGCATGCTGATCACTGTAATATTGATCATCCTATTGGAACACGGTGTACTTGATATGCAGGGTAAGGTACATACGACAGAGGTAATACAGACATCTACCTTATATAGCTATGTCATACAAACCTGGGTATTACTTTGGGTGACCGGCTTTTTCTTATGGTTTTGGAAGCACGGCGGTCAAACCATTGGTATGAGGGCATGGCGATTAAAAATACAAAGCACCAATGAACATCCCATAG
>JBELHI010000139.1:0-5334 GCA_042091475.1 Alteromonadaceae bacterium | reverse complement strand
TTTACGCAGCGAGATATTGGCATGATAAATATTCAATGCTCACAGTATTGACCCTGTCAACGTTTGATGTGTCCTCTCTAGGTGTCATGGGCGTGCAAGTATCGCCGAATAATAAATACAGCTTAATTGAATATGAGCAATTCGGCCAAGCTAACAATATGATTGCATTATACGATAACACGCTACAGGTCGAACATTACCGTTTCCGCGGAGAGCGGCCCGTTTGGTCCTCAGATAGTCAGCATTTTAGTTATGTCAAACGCAAACAAATCATTGATACCGCGCTAGGTACTTCAAATACCAGCTGTGAACTTTTCAAAACCAAAGCCGATATCACCCCAGAAAAAAGCACTCCATTGCAAATCACCTGCAACAACAGATATGATAGCCACAATTACCCTTATCGCCTGCCTCCTTTTTATTTTGAAGACAATACGCTGGGCCATGTTCACGTTTACAATGGCGATAGAGGAGCCTCAACCGATATTCACGCTAAAAAATATGGAAATAGTAGCGAGATTATCCAACAAGATATTGAAGGCGTTGTCTTTAAAAATATCTTTTCTACCTATCAAGCGGGCATCTATATCGGCGTGGTCGAATTGGGCACGGTGACGCGATACAATGCCAATACAAAAACATATGAGGATATTGGAAAAATCAACGGCGATACCGCCCCCATGCTAGCCTTGGGTAATCAATTCATTTTTAAGAATGATGATAACGGCCTGACACAAATGAATATTTATTCTGGTCAAACAAAATTATTACTGCCCCCACAGAAAGAGCCCATTAGTTATATCTCAACCAACGGGTTAGATTTATATATCACGTTAGGGTATCCAACAAATCACCAAATATTTGAGTTAGATAAAGATTTTCGGGCTACCGGAGCACCCATTGCTGATGACGTGAAATTTCTCAGTAACAATGGACAATATCTCTACTATCTGGCCGAAGTAGAGTCAACTTGGCGTTTATTCAAAGTTGATCCGACAGGCCCTATTGAAATATTTGACACACAGCGGGCATCCCCCCCATACAGCTTAGCAATTAACCTCCGGGGTGAGTTTGTCATGTTATACATTGATGAATTACTGTTTAGGGACAAAAGCCTAAAAGTACCCTATGTCTATGAAAATGTTGTTTATTTGAATGACGATACTATTGTCTATGATTACTACGACCCATCCGTTGGCTCAGGTCAGGTGTTCACACATGATCTAAACACGGGTGTGCGTAATAATATTATTCGCTATGAAGAGGAGGGGAAAATCCGCACTTCAAGCGTTAGAATTAATCCAGTGCCCTACAAAAATGGTGTTTTACTTAGTCACACAGTATATTCCTATCTATACTATCAGCCAATTGACGGGCTAATGGAACAAAAAAATCTAGATATAAACATTTTTCCTCATACTAATACCATTCAGTTAGTGGATGGCGTGCTGTACTTTACCGACCAAGTAACTCATTACATGACAAGCTACGACTTAGTATCTGAGACAAAAACAGCCCATGAACAACTAATCAGTCAATATTTCACCCATGTAAACGGTAAATTTTACGCGAAGTTCCCATCATTAAAAACGACACAGATATTAAAAATTGAGTTAGAAAAGTGAAGAAAACCTTGGCACTACCACCATTAATTGAAAGCATTTATCAATGATTAGTCCATGAGCTAAGCCGAGCCATGTAAGGAGCAATCGCAGTGAGAAAAGACAATATATTAGTGCTTGGGCATTTCCAGTTAGATTTCAATAAGCAAGCTCTGACACACAAACATGTGAGAATAGAACTCACTGATAATGAGTGGCTAGTCTTGGCTAGCCTAGGGAATACAGTGGATAAGGTTGTCAGTATTGAAGCATTAAAACTGGCAGTTTGGAATACAAATCATAAAACTGACGGTATGGTGCGGCAGCTAATTAAGTCAATTAGGGATAAAGTCGCTAAATATGACAACACCGAATTTATTGAGACTGTTCAAGGTGCCGGTTATGTATTGTTATCAAAACCAGCACTGGCATCGAAAATAACCTTATCTCGTAAACTTAGATTGTTTAGCGCAGCAATTGTCACAACATGTGTTTTAATCGTTATCCCCATGTTATTTTTTCCAGTTCCAGATAATTCTGCACTAGTGCCAAAGCAGATCTCGACGTTAGCTATACCGTCTGTTGGAGCATTGAGAGTTCATGTTTCACCCAATGAGAAATACACGTTGATTGAGTACGAAAACTATGGAAAAGCCAATAATACAATCGTGTTATACGACGAGGCTTCTAACCGTGAGATCAGACGATTTGAAGGCGCGCGACCTACATGGTCACCAAATAATAGACATTTCACGTTCGCACTAAGACATCACGATACGGATGGTTCAGAACAACCATTTACCCACTGTGATCTTGTTAAATCCCATGTTGATTTGCAAATAAAGAGTCCACCACTTCGTATATCCTGCGATCACGCACAGCATGCGCCAAACAAATATCCAATACCTATAAAGCACTTCTTCTATGAAGATGCAGACTTGGGATATATTTTTATTTATCGCGGTGACTGGAAGTCTACGACTGACATACATAGGAAGGACTCAACTAAAACAAGTGATATTATACAACAAGACATTAATCTATTCTTTAGATATGTATTTCCAATTGCCAAGTCCCGACACTACATTTCTATTAACAGCACAGGTATCGTAAATCTCCATAATGCAGATACCGGAGAGCATCAGTTAATAGGTCAAATCCCCGGTGAAAATACAGTAATGGTAACCATTGGTAACCATTTAATTTATAAAAATCAGAGAAATGGTCTCAATCAACTCGACGTAGTTTCGGGTGTAGATAGTGAGCTATTAGCCCCTCAACCAGCACCGATTAGTGAATTGACATCCAACGGTAAATCTCTTTACGTCACCTTGGGTGACCCATCCAGCTTACGGATATTTGAAATGGACCAAGACTTCAAGCCCATTGGTCAGCCAATCGCCGATGAGGTAGCCTACCTAAGGACAGACGGTAAATTGTTATATTTTTTAGCGCGGCACAATGCAACCTGGCGCGTATTCAAACATCAAAACAACAAGAGTTATGAATTACACGACACGAAATTAAGCACAGTACCACTGAGTATGGACATAAATAGTCAAGGTGAGTTTGTCATCCTAGACTTTGACAAGCTGATATTTAAAGACAAAGAATTAGACGTAAAAGATATTTACGAAAGCGTCCATTACATTGACGACCAAACAATCACCTACGACCTATTCAACTTTTCTATTAGAAGTGGAGAGGTCTATATACATGATTTAAAAACCAACGAGCGACGAAATATCGTAAAGTATCGGTCTGCAGCAGACTCAGACAAAATAAGATCTTCTAGCAATAGGATAACCCCTATTCCCTTCAAGGAGGGTGTGCTACTTGGCAATGCTTCCGAGCCTAAGTTACATTTTCAGCCTTATGATGGCATGATGACTACGCTCAATAACGAACTACCCGTTCAGCTACATGTAAATGCCCTAGTCCGTGACGGCGATACCCTATATTTAACGGACCGCACCACACGACAAGTCATTGAATACGATCTGGCTAAAGATACCATTGAATATCATGGCCAACTAATTGGCATGTACTTCACCCGAGTTGGTGAAACGTTTTACGGACTATTTCCCACATCAAAGGCCACGGAAATATTGAAAATAGATTTCTAATCTTACCTCTCATAATGAGAATTGAGTAAAAAAGGCGCCATTGCCATGATCAAGCCCTGTTGGTACACGGCTTGACGTGACAGTGCATTATTCGTCAGTAAGCCAATAGCACCACCTTTTTGTTTAACATTGGAGGTGCCAAACACGTCATCCATCACGGGCCCGAGTTCCTCGCCTTTTACCAACCTTTGATATATAGCAGTTGGTAATGGCAACTGCCCACTACGTCCCACACTTTGCTGATTGCCATCATGGATCACCAAATAAGCAAAGGTCGCTGGACCATCAACAAATTCATCAACGCCGCCCTCAATGGCAACATAGTAATCAGCTTGTGTTGAGTTTCGCAGTGCCGTCACACGGTTAAGGGCTCCCTGACGCGTTTCTGTTTGCGTCATAGGTTGTTCAGACACTTTTGAATCAACATTAAAGCCCACACACTGGACTTCATATTCTGGAAACAGAGCACTGAAAACCGCGTTCACGGCATTTACTTTAACAGGATTTTTAGAACCTACATTGATGGAAATAGCTGTGGACATGTCACTTACCTTGACAGAATGGTATACTAGGCGACAGTTTACAAGCATCAGAATAATAAGGTAAAGGATTAATAATGAAATACCAATGGGTACTGTTTGACGCTGACGAGACACTCTTCAATTTTGATACATTTACCGGCTTAAAACACATGTTTTCTGAGCTAGACATTACGTTTACCGAGACCGATTTTGCAGAATACCAAACCCTTAACGTGCCCCTATGGGAAGGGTATCAAGAAGGCCGCTACACCATAGATGATGTGAAAACTAAGCGGTTTGTGCACTGGGCAGCTAAAACAGGCTTGCCAGAACGTGAATTAAACAGCCGCTTCATGGCCAGTATGGCAAACACCTGTGCTTTATTACCTGGCGCCCGTGAGCTATTAGACAGCTTAAAATCCCATGCTAACGTGGGTATCATTACTAATGGCTTAAGTGAGTTGCAACACGTTAGGCTTGAGAGAACCGGCGTGGTGGATGACATAGATGTGATGGTGGTATCAGAAGAAGTTGGTGTACCAAAGCCTGACATTGAAATTTTTAACCATACCTTTGAAAAAATGAATTTCTTTGATAAAGATAGAATTCTTATGGTGGGAGATAATCAACACACCGACATCTTAGGTGGTATAAGGGCTGGCATTGATACCTGTTGGTATAACTGGCGCAAAAAGCCAGCGGATCCAACCATTACACCCACCTATCATGTGGATTGCTTGCATGCACTAAGAAACATACTCACTGACAACATTAGCGCGTGATATGCCATACCGTATATGGTCGTTATTTAGGGCGCTGAAGACTAAAGGCATCTGTTAACGCAGAATAAGATGCAGCGCCTAATCTTGCCAACGGATCAATCTTTGACGGGTCAATGCTTATTCTGCCCTTCGCGTCGCGGCTCACGGCAGTGTCTTCTACGTGTATCGCGTTGATTTTAGCGATGACCAATGTTTGTGGTGCTGCGCCAAGCGTATTCAATTGATATAACTCACAGGCCATAGCAATAGGCGCGCCATTAATTCGCTTGAGTTCTGTTCCCTCAAAGTCTACCAGCGCTAACCC
>JBELHI010000138.1:0-5387 GCA_042091475.1 Alteromonadaceae bacterium | reverse complement strand
AGGGTTGCCTGGAGGGTGTTTTGGCAGACTTGTTCAAATTGTACTGACAGCAGTTGATCATTCGCCTTTAAACCCGCCAACTCTGCAGGAGAGTCTCGCAATACCCGTTGAATCTTAACGCCTGTACCCTGTGCCGTGTAAGTGGCACCAAAGTAATTTATCACAGACTGTTTTGGTTGCTTTCCACCCATATCTTTACCATTGCTTGCGGCATAAGGAAACATAGACACACCGTGTAAAGCCAGCGCCTGCTCAATTGGTAACTCATGGTGAGTATACAGGGCCTTGTCGAGAAAACCTGAGAGGTCTAGATTACAAACCTGTTGACATAAACGCTGTATCTCGTCGATTTTGGTGCCACCATTGTTTTGTTTATATTCAGACCATAAAGCTCGCATGATGGTTTGTAAGCTGTGTTTGTGATCACTTTCATGGCGAATGTATAAATCGATTATTAGTGCGATTAATGCCCCTTTGTTGTAATAGTTGACAATAGCATTAACTGCGTTTTCATCTTGTTTGTAAAACTTAGTCCAAGCGTTGATGCTTGATGCTGTTACTGTTTGTTCCAAGCGTCCTGGATTGCGCATCAATCGTGTGATCCCTTTAGCTAGGGTCTTGAGATAGTCTTCTGTACTAACCAGATCACTTGCTTTAAGTGAGAAATCGTCATAATAAGAGGTTATCCCCTCATAAATCCACAATTGCTCAGTGATAGTCTCAAGCCGTAAATCCGGTAATTGAAATTCAGCTGGCCTGATGCGTTTGACATGCCAAGTATGAAAAAATTCGTGACTACACAAGGCCAAGAAGTTTTGATAATCGGTGGTTTTTTCGTCGTTGGCATTGGGTGTTACCAGCATCTCTTTACTGCACATCAGAGCCGTAGATGAAAGGTGTTCAAGTCCACCATAGCCTTTATCCGTGACCATGGTGAGAAATGGATAATAGCTAATATCAGGTGCACTGCCGAATAAGTTAATGTGATGCTCACACAGGATTCTCACATCATCAATGATTCGGTCCATATCAATAGGGTAATGACCGAGTCCAGAAAATACCATCTCAAAGGTAATACCGTGAGTGGTGAAACTGTTACTAACCAGATCTCCCATCAATACAGGATGTTCAATTAGGTCAGCGTAGCTAGGGCTGTTGAAATGCAGAGGACAGTTAACAACCTTATCAAAGCTGGTTTTAATTGCCCATAACGGCTTATCCTCTGGTTGAACAATCACTACGTCTGCTGCCTCGCTTTCCATCCCTTCAACGGCTAGAAATACACTTGTACCGTTAAAAAAAGCAAAGGTTTCATCAATATAAGCGGATCTGACGGATAGGTCATTTGCGTATACTCGGTAGCTAACAATCACATCCTTCTGGGCATTGTTTACTCGCCAGGTTTGCTTATCTGTTTGCGACACCGGCAATTCTTCACCGTGTGAGTCAGTGGCTTTCAAACTGACAATGTTCTTAGCAAAGTCTCTGATCATATAGCTACCTGGGATCCATGCCGGTAGATATAAGGACAGTGATTGGTGTTTTCCACCTGATATTGTTTGTATGATTTCAAATTCTCGTTGCGCAATGGACCGCAGATTTACTGTATATTTTATGGCTGCTTGCATATTATATCCGTTATTGCTTATTGTTATCATCAGAGTATAACGAAAATTACTGTTGACTCGGAATAATTCTGTTTGATTAAACAGTTAATTGATTATTTGTAAATAATTGATACTGCACTTCCAACGGAGTAATATCTATCAATAACCGCGTAGTAACATAAAACATAGTAAGCTACTTATTACTATAACAATTATTGACCCATCATGGAGAGGCTGTTATGCGTATTAACCCTGTGTTTCAAACCTTGATGTCTCGCTATGATGAGCATCATCAAAACCCAACGAATGTCAGAATTCATTGGGTCGCGGTTCCAGCGATTTACTGGAGCGTATTGGGATTGTTTTGGTGCCTGTTTGAGTCGCTATCATCGCCAATTAACATGGCGTGGTTATTGATGGTAGCAGTAATGGTTTATTATTTTAAATTGTCCCTGGCACACGCATTGGCGATGACTGTCATCAGTATTGCCATGTTACTTAGCATCGAATGGTTGGCCCACGAGGATATTTCAGTGCTACAAACGAGTATTATGGTGTTTGTAGTAATGTGGGTATTACAATTTTGGGGTCATAAAATAGAGGGTAAAAGTCCCTCATTCCTAGAAGACTTACGTTTCTTATTAATTGGCCCATTATGGTGGTCTAATCATTTTGTTAAGCGGTTAATCTAAAACAATTTACGCCCTCGTTTATCTTACTTGTAGGGGGGCGGTTTATTACTCTATTATTATTCTAAGGTCTTTAATGCGTTATTGTTTTTTTTCTTATAATCAAACCTATTGCCATTCCAGTTGGTCTTTTAACTCCTTATTTAATGGTGTGGCAGTGTGACCCACTCTCAAATTAAACCCATCCAGGGCTTTTTATTCTCTTTACTTACCACTGTATTGTGGGGCGCGTTACCAATTTTTTTGACCTTGGTGTTAACGGTAATGGACGGACCAACAATCACCTTTTATCGCTTTGCCGTTGCAGCCTGCTGTGTGTTTTTGTTACTCATGTTAAGGGGGGACTTGCCGTCATTTCGTCTTGGTGTAAATAAATCATCAGGCTTGGTATTGATAGCGGTAATGGGGCTAACATTTAATTACGTATTTAATTTATATGGACTGGCGTTAGTTAATCCAGAAACCGTGCAAGTGGTTACCCAGTTAGCGCCATTTATGCTGATGCTGGGAAGTATCGTGCTGTATCGCGAGCGCTTTAACCGTCAAGAAAGTCTTGGGGCTGTGGTACTAATGATGGGCCTGTTAGTATTCTTTAATGATAACCTTGGTCGTTTATTGGCATTTGATTCAGACTACGGGTTGGGTGTTCTGTATATTGTTCTTGGTTGTGTGGCATGGGCGACCTATGGATTATTGCAAAAACAATTGTTGCGTCAACACAGCGCCAAGCAACTGACTTTATTTATCTACACAGGTGGTGCGTTGATACTAATTCCTGCTGCTAATATGGAGCAATTATTCTCGTTAAATACGTTACAACTCTGGGCATTAGTTTTTTGCTGTTTAAATACGGTCTTTGCCTATGGCGCTTTTACTGAGGCCATGAACGTGTGGCAAGGCTCCAAGGTTAGTGCGGTTATTGCCGCTACCCCAATATTTACTTTTTTGTTTATGGAATTGAGCGTGTCTTATTGGCCTGCAATATTTACCAGAAGCGAGCTGAATAGTTGGGCTTATGTTGGTGCCGGTTTAGTTGTTGTTGGTTCTATATTGACTGCGCTGCGCAAACAAGACAGTTAAACGGTTGGTGTATTAGCTAGATTTTTTTGATAGTAGCGGGCAATAAAAAAAACGGGCGTTACGCCCGTTTCTTGTCTACATTAATGAACCGTGCTCAAGACTAGTCAACGATAACAATTTTACTGGTATTGGATGCTCCAATGGTTTCCATTGCATCGCCATAAGTTAGTACGATGGTATCACCGACGGTGACAATGCCTTCCGCTTTCAATGTTGCTACCACATCACTGGTGATATGTCCTTTAGCTGATTTACTTGAGTCAAAGAAGACCGGTTTCACACCGCGGAACAAGGCCATTTGATTTAGTGCATCGCCATGTCGTGACAACGCATAAATCGGTAGTGATGAAGTAATACGTGACATGAAGGATGCAGTTGAACCACTTTCCGTAAGCGCTACAATGGCTTTTACTGACGGTAGGTGGTTCGCGGTATATACTGCAGTCAAAGCCGTTGCTTCACTGATACTGCCGAATGATTGATCAACACGGTGGCGAGACACCTTCACACTTGGGTGTTTTTCTGCGCCCTCACAAACACGTGCCATGGCTTCAACAGTTTCTGTCGGGAAATCACCAGCTGCGGTTTCTGCTGAGAGCATCACCGCGTCTGTACCATCCAATACCGCGTTAGCGACATCCATCACTTCTGCACGAGTTGGCATTGGGCTAGTGATCATGGTTTCCATCATTTGTGTTGCAGTAATAACAATCTTGTTCAACTGACGTGAACGTGAAATTAATTTCTTCTGCACACCCACTAATTCAGCGTCACCAATCTCAACGCCTAAATCGCCACGTGCAACCATGACTACGTCAGAGGCTAAAATGATGTCATCAATCGCGGCGTCATCAGCAACAGATTCAGCACGCTCAACTTTGGCAACAATCTTAGCGTGCAGACCTGCTTCTTTGGCTAGAGAGCGGGCATAATCAAGGTCTGCCCCTGAACGAGGAAACGATACGGCTAAAAAGTCGACACCGATTTCTGCAGCGGTGACGATATCGCGTTTGTCTTTGTCAGTTAATGCGGCTGCGGCAAGTCCACCGCCTTGACGATTGATACCTTTGTTGTTAGATAATTTTCCACCGACCGTAACTTTAGTGATTACACGGTCACCACTGACTTCAGAAACTTGTAGCTGCACGCGTCCATCATCAAGCAGTAATACATCGCCAGAGCCGACTTCTTGTGGCAAGGTTTTGTAGTCCAGTCCTACCTGTTGTTGACTACCAGCCTCTACCGCTAGAGTACTATCAAGCACAAATGTGTCACCAATAGCCAACTCAATAGGACCGTTAGCAAATTTGGCTATACGAATTTTAGGACCTTGCAAGTCGCCCAAAATACCAACATATAAGCCTAAATCTGCCGCGGCTTTACGAACTGTCTCAGCGCGGTCTATATGGTCTTGTGCCGTACCGTGTGAGAAGTTCATCCGAACAACATTAGCACCTGCGGCCAAAATTGATTTGATATCTTCGTAAGAATCAGTTGCAGGACCGAGTGTGGCTAAAATTTTTGTACGTCTAAGCATGATCTACCTTATGTATTGCGTAGTAATTGGCTAAACCAACGTTTGTAATTAAATTACAGATAGTCTATTGGAAAACACCTTAAATGTGAAATTCTAACGCTGAACTTCACGAAAATTTAATAACAGTGATTAACTATTATCCGGTTTTGGCTCTTTTTCGTAACGTGATCCCCGTAAGGTATCTTTGACCTTCTTAAGGTTCTCACGGAATTTCGGTCCACGTCTTAATGTGAAACCAGTCGCTAATATGTCAACTAAAATAAGCTGTGCAATACGCGATGCCATTGGCATATATAAGTCTGTGTCTTCAGTGACGTTTAGTGACAATATATAATTGCATTCTGCGGCCAGTGGACTGTCGTGTGCAGTAATACCGACGACTGTTGCATCATTAGCCCGAGCAATTTTAGCAATTTCTACCAAGCTCTTGGTACGACCTGTGTGAGAAATGAAAACCACAACGTCACCTTCAGC
>JBELHI010000137.1:0-5632 GCA_042091475.1 Alteromonadaceae bacterium | reverse complement strand
AGGATCTTTAAATTTTCAACTACCTTTCATGCACACGAAAGGTAAATAGCTTGCCTTGAGGCTCCTTTTTTGTTAGTAACTTGGGATCTTCTGGGTCACGGTGCATCTGGTTTGAATACCGCCCGCTAGGGTTCAACTGTTATTCTTCTCTTAAAGTCGCTCCATTACCTGCCACTAGTGCCTGTGTGCGCTCTTCTTCAGTTAATAAGCCAACGAAAGGAGTTTTTCTCCTTAGACGTCGCATTTGATAGGAGTCCTCTAACACGGCTTGTCTAAATTCTTCAGGGCGATCAATGAGTTCTAGTATACAGTGCCAGGTTAAATGGCCGCCATGTCTTAGTTTTCCGCTACTTAAACGACGGTCTAATACCTCTTTTACGTGTTGTATTTGACTGGGGTTTTGAAGTAGTTTCTCTACCATGGCAACGTGTAAGGTTAAAATGCGTTGGTCGGTGAGTGATGGTTTTTGTTCTCTGCGTCTACGCACAATGAGTTCCGTAATATTTTGATTGGACTCATTACGCAGTTATACACGGCTTTGATCACGATACCCCCATGGCTATCTATTTTAGTGCCCTTTGTCTATGGGCTGTAAGTCACCTTTGATGAGGGATTTTCATTATTTAAATATGCCTTTTTAAGCATACGCAAACGGCGGTATTGGGTGTCCAGTATTTCAATGGTTTGTTGTAGTTGTTGTAGTTTATTTTTGATGCTGCAGTGAGGTTGTTTACTCATGGGGTCGTGTGTCCAATTAATTTTTTGCCTGTCTGACGGTATGTTTATCGCGGTGTGAATGGAATGGGGAAATAGATCTAGCATACTAATGTTGGCTGCTCTAAGGTTTTGTAGATCATTTGGCAGAGACACAGAAAACCGCCGGGTTAAGGTTAAAAGCCGTGATGCTGTTTGTTGGGTAATGATATAGCCCTTACAACTGGGCTGAGAAAACGGCGACAGCCTAATTTGCTGGTTAGCACCAAAAGGTAAAGCCAATGGGACAAACTTGGGATAAGGATAACGCCGTTGTTGGTCAAGACGAATAATGTCCCACAGTCTGGGAAGTTGGTTGATATGTTCGACAATATGATAAAGGTCAGGGGAAACAATCACATCATCTTCTAATACGATGGCAAATGGCTGGTTACTTTTTACCAAATTAAGCCAAGCTATTCTGTGGCTCGCATATTGTCCAATATCACCGTAGCCCATATTCCGTGAACGTTCACTGGGGTTTATATTCCAATGACGGGTATGGCGTTTAATTTGTTTCGGTGAGGAAACAGACACGGCATTAATGCGTTTGAATGTGAGTTGCAGTAAATCCATCTGTTGTTGCATATGGCTTAATCTACGGGGGGAGTCTTTCAGGTTGATTACGTAGATAGGGGCTGTACAGTGTTGCTTTGACGCAGGTCTGTATTGATGGGCATTGGTTGCCATGATGACGTCCGAGTGTGAGTAATTACTTCAACTCTAGTTGTCATAAACGGTTTATAGTTGTTACAAGTTATCTCAATAACGGGTTAAATATACTTTCCAAACCATTTACTTTTATTTCGTGCACCAATGCCAATTGTTGTCCCAGCTTACCATCCGGAAATCCCTGTTGCGAAAACCATACTAAGTAGGGCTCAGGCAGCATTAATAAAGGTCGCCCCGCATGTTTTCCAAAAGGCATAATTTGATTAATGGCGTCAACAATAACCGCTGGATCATGGTTTAACATAGCTAGCCTCTTCGTTGTTGAATTGGGGGTTGGACAGGGTGTCTTGGCTTTCTGATTGTTGCAAGCGCCACATGGTAGCATATTTACCATTGTGATTGAGCAGGCTACTATGATCCCCTTGTTCTATCAAACGTCCTTGATGCATGACTAAAATCCGGTCGGCATCCACAATGGTAGATAGACGGTGAGCAATCACCAGACTGGTATGGCCGACAGCAAGCTCATTCAGTGCCCGTAATATGGATTGTTCTGATTGGCTGTCTAGTGATGATGTTGCCTCATCGAATAGTAAAATGGGTGAGCCTTTTAATAGCGCTCGGGCAATGGATACTCGCTGTTTTTCGCCGCCGGAGAGCTTCAATCCACGCTCACCAACCGCGGTATCATAGCCCTCAGGTAAGGTTTCTATGAAATGACTTAGGTGAGCCATTTGCACGGCTTTTTCTATATCCTGCATACTGGCATCTGGACGGCCATAGCGAATATTTTCAAGCAAGGTATCATTGAATAACACGGTTTCTTGGGGGACGATGGCTAGGGTTCTTCGCAAACTATCTTGAGTGACGGCGGATATATCCTGTCCATCAATACAAATACTGCCATGGTCTGGCTCATAAAAACGTAACAACAGTTTAATTAAGGTTGATTTACCCGAGCCGCTCTCACCAACAATAGCGACTTTCTCACCCGACGACACGGTAAATGAAATATCTTGTAGGATGGGTCTAGAGGGTTTATAAGCAAAGCTCAAATGGTTGAACGCAATACTAACATCTTTGACATTTAGGGGCTTGGCGTTTGCGGCATCAACAATTTTGGCTGGGGTTTTTAACAGGCCAAACAGTTGCTCAATGTTAGCTAATGAGCCTTTTATTTCACGGTAGACAAAACCAAGGAAATTTAGAGGTAAGAATATTTGTATGGCAAATGTATTTAGCAATACAAAGTCACCCAGGGTAATTTGTTGACTTAGCACTTTCTCTGCAGCTAACCAGACCATGGCGGTCATTGCGCAGGCAATGATTACGGCTTGCCCAGTATTAAGGGCAAATAGGGACAGTCTATTTTGTTGCCTTGCCAGACGCCATTCAGTGAGATCTTTGTCGTATCGATCAGATTCAAACTTTTCATTATTGAAGTATTTGACGGTTTCATAATTCAATAAACTATCAATTGCTCGGGAATTGGTGGTCGAGTCTGCTTTATTCATTAGTTTTACATAACGCGTACGCCAGTTAGTGGCTTTGACTGAAAAGCTTATATACAAGAATACCGCGGAAAAAATGACAGTCGCAAAATTGACCCCGTATTGACTGAGCAATACGACCAGAACAAAAATGAATTCTAGAAGGGTGGGGACAATATTAAATACCATGAAGCGCATAAAAAATGCGATACCAGAGGTACCCCGTTCAATATCTCGGGAAAGGCCTCCCGTTTGTCTGTCTAGGTGGAATGACAAATCCAAGCTATGTAAATGGTCAAATACTTTTAAACTCAGGTTTTGCACGGCACGCTCTGTTACGTAGCCAAATAAGGTATCTCGGATTTCACCCAGCAACGTGGTGCTTAGTCTCAGTAAACCATACATAACAATCAAAGACACGGGCACAGCCAGCAGTTGTAATGAGGGTTGATTCAGGCCGTCTACCAAATCTTTGAGTACAAATGGCATGGCAACGGTAGCTAATTTAGCTGCAATTAAGCAAAGTAACGCTAAGCTAACCCTAATTTTAAAGGTCCAAATGAAAGGGAGTAAGTGGTACAACACCTGCCAATGAAATGGCGTGTTTTCATTTACCGAGAAGCGGTTGCGTCTCATAACTGAGTAAAACCTTGTTTTGTCTTATTAACATGTGTTGATTATACCCGTTGAACAGGTATTTAGCTCAAATTATCCAAAGCCGTATTCAACGTCTGGGTTTACCGATGGAAAATTTCTCAAGAGATAAAATACTAAATATAAGTAGTCGACAATGACACTGAATTCTGAGAACTGATTAAGTGGTGACTAAAGAGAAATAATGAGGAGTAACAAGTGGTGGATGATACTGGGCTTGAACCAGTGACCCCCGCCTTGTAAGGGCGGTGCTCTCCCAACTGAGCTAATCATCCATCGCATTTTCAAATCTCGCTAAGTGCTTAGCAAGTGGGGCGTATTATAGGCAGACTGATTTTACTGTCAACACAAAAATGAAATATTTTATTTGTTTGCTGATTTTGTGTGCACCCTGGTGAGAATTTGTCGATTTTGATGGTTTTTAATGCAAATGCCGCTTTGATAGTCATTGATTGGCATTTGCGATAGCGCAAATGTGGCAACTCTTTAGGTAGGCTGATAAACTAACCCCACATTATTTTTAAGGATACTCATTATGACAGTGGTTACGCGTTTTGCGCCTAGTCCTACCGGATATTTACATGTTGGCGGTGCCCGCACGGCACTTTATTCTTGGCTATATGCTCGTGCTAATGGTGGCGAGTTTGTGTTGCGTATTGAAGATACTGATATCGAACGCTCAACCCAAGCAGCCATTGATGCGATCCTTGAAGGTATGACATGGTTGGGCTTGAACCACGAGCATGGACCTTATTATCAGACACAGCGTTTTGACCGTTATAAAGCGTTGATTGCCGGCCTGTTAGAAGAAAATAAAGCGTATAAATGTTATTGCTCTCGTGAGCGATTAGATGCACTGCGTGAAACCCAAATGGCCAATGGTGAAAAACCAAAGTACGACGGTAAGTGTCGTAATGCAGCTCCCCAAGACGGCGATTATGTTATTCGTTTCTTAAATCCGGATGAAGGCAGTGTCACCATTAAAGACCACGTGCGTGGTGATATTGAAATTCAAAACAGTGAATTAGATGATTTAATTATTCAACGCAGCGACGGTTCTCCTACTTATAATTTTTGTGTGGTTGTGGATGATTGGGATATGAATGTGTCTCATGTGGTTCGCGGTGAGGATCACATCAATAATACGCCTCGCCAAATTAATATTTTGAAAGCATTGGGTGCACCTCAGCCAGAGTATGCTCACGTTTCAATGATATTAGGTGACGACGGTAAAAAGCTGTCGAAGCGTCATGGCGCGGTTAGCGTTATGCAATATCGTGATGATGGTTATCTACCGCAGGCTTTGTTGAACTATTTGGTACGTTTGGGTTGGTCTCATGGTGATCAAGAAATTTTTACCTTGGATGAAATGATTGAAAAGTTTGATCTAAACGCGATTAGCCAATCTGCGTCAGCGTTTAATACTGAAAAACTGATCTGGTTGAATCAACATTACATAAAAACATTACCTGCTGAGGAAGTGGCTGGTCATGCTCAATGGCATTTTGACGAGCAGGGTATAGACACTTCGAACGGTCCAAAATTGACCGACATAATAGCTGTACAAGGGGATCGGGTAAAAACATTGAAGGAAATGGCGAGTATTAGTCGTTACTTTTATCATGATTACCAAGAGTTTGATGCCAACGCAGCGAAAAAGCACCTGCGACCAGTGGCTAAAGGTCCATTGGAATTAGTCAGAGATAAGTTGGCAGCAGTGGAGACTTGGTCTGCTGAGAACATTCAGTCAGCCATTAATGCGACGGCAGAAGAACTCGAAGTTGGTATGGGTAAAGTAGGCATGCCTTTGCGTGTTGCAGTGACAGGTGCAGGAAATTCACCCTCGCTAGATGTGACTTTAGCATTGCTCAATCAAGATGATATTGCTCACAGAATAAGCAAGGCGCTTAAATATATAGCAAACAGAGAAAAAGGATAAAAAAACCGTTGACATAATTCTGGGGAGTCCATACAATGCGCTCCGCTGTCACGCACTAGCGGATGCGCAACGGGGCTATAGCTCAGCTGGGAGAGCGCTTGCATGGCATGCAAGAGGTCGGCGG
>JBELHI010000136.1:0-5681 GCA_042091475.1 Alteromonadaceae bacterium | reverse complement strand
AGATAAGACGTGCTACTTCAGATTCGTTTGCATAGCGCCAGTTAGTTTCTGATTGCGGCTCAACACCACCAGAACCACAGAATACACCAACACCGCCATCAAGTACTTTAAGTGAACGATATACTTCAACAGTGAAGTCAACGTGCCCTGGAGTATCGATGATGTTTAAACGGTGGTCATTCCAGAAACAAGTTGTCGCAGCTGACTGGATAGTAATACCGCGCTCTTGCTCTTGTTCCATGAAATCGGTTGTCGCTGCACCGTCGTGCACCTCACCTGTTTTATGGATTTTACCCGTTAGTTTAAGGATACGCTCTGTAGTCGTGGTTTTACCAGCGTCTACATGCGCGAAAATACCAATATTTCTATAATGTGATAAGTCAGACATGAGGTTCACTTTCTATAATGTTTAAAAAAAATTCGCGCGTAAGTATATCTCAATTTCTAGAGAGTTTGTTAAAAAATTATCTAGTTGAACAAGATTTATTCAAAAACTGCGCCGTTAGTCTGCTTAAGCCGTATTGTAATGGCAAATATCATGCAATATTTTGTTACAACATACACATTGGTTTACACTGGCTTTTGGAAGTGCTTTCTTTTAACCTTACGATCATTGGGTGTACACTAGAAGCACGTGAAATAAAACAGCAATCACACGATTGGTCAAATTAACGACTATAGTGTTTATTTGGCTTTGATTTAGTTTTTTATCGTGCCTTGTTGTTTTTATTGTATTGATTTTAAAGGT
Source organism: Alteromonadaceae bacterium (assembly GCA_042091475.1). Classification (GTDB taxonomy): domain Bacteria; phylum Pseudomonadota; class Gammaproteobacteria; order Enterobacterales; family Alteromonadaceae; genus CAXRGH01. The sequence goes on along the minus strand of JBELHI010000136.1, from coordinate 4,933 downwards.
TTTTTGTTTTTGGCCTGAAGATTGCTGAGTAAGAGTCAATTAATCACTTTGAATCAATCTATTTGAGTTTTTTAGGAGCAAGGGAACGTGGCAAGTAATTGGAAAAAAATTGGTGTTTCTGTGGTGGCTTTATCACTTGGTATCGCCGGTACAATGAGCGTTGTGGCGTCCGGTAAAGAGGACACGCAAGAAAAAGCAGAGATCGCAACGCCTGCTATTGCCGTGCAATCTATGGCTGCCGAGCGGTATAGAGTCAGGCTGACTGGCTTTGGAGAAGTGACGCCGATTGAAACAACAAGACTATCTGCGAGGGTTTCAGGCGAGTTGGTGCAGTGGTCAGAAAATTTTATCGATGGTGGCTTTGTCCGCAAGGGAGATATTCTATTTACTATTGATAAAGTCGCGTATGAGGCTGCGGTGTTGCAAGCTGATGCTAACTTAATCGCTGCACAGGCAAGGTTGGTTGAGGAAAAAGCCCGTGTAGAAGTGGCTAAAAAACAAGCACTAGGGCTACCAATAGAAAAAATTACCGACTTGTACTTGCGCAAACCTCAATTAATGAGCGCTCAAGCGGCAGTAAAATCAAGCATGAGCGCACTGAAACTAGCCCAGCGTGACCTTGATAACTGCACTGTAGTGGCTCCATTTGATGCAGTGGTTGCCGAGCGTCAATTAGGCTTGGGACAAATGCTATTAGCCGGTACACCGGTTGCCACACTACACAACATTGAACGTGCTCAAGTTATTTTTCCTGTGGCAAATTTTGACCGTGCTTTCTTACCTGAAACAGTGTCTGGTGTAAACGTTAATATTAATTACACTGCCGACCCATCTCACAATGTCTCTGCGTCTTTGGCGCGGGATCTAGGTGTTGTTGACAACGGTACGCGCATGCTTAATCTGGTTGCTGAGATAACCGACCCCTATGGTATCCAAAAAGATAAAAAGCCATTGTATTTTGGTACCTATGTAACATTAGGGTATGACGGTAAGCTGTTGGATAGCGTATTTAAACTGCCCCAAGACGTGATTAAAAATAGCCGCGTTTGGGTCGTTGAGAACGACAAACTATATTCAAAAGAAGTTTCTGTTCTTCGTCAAGAAGGTGAGTTTTACATTGTAAGCGCTGAATTAGTTGATGGCACCCAGATTGCCATGTCGGTACCTGATTACCCGCAAGAAGGTATGTCTGTTCAAGTTATCAGCAAGTTTGATACTGCTGCTATCAAGCTTGGAGAATAAGGGGAATGGACGACATAAAACTTGAGAAACCACAAAACCGTGGCGGCATAATCGCGTTTTTTGCTAATAATCCCGTGGCTGCAAATTTATTGATGATATTTATTATCGTCATGGGCCTAGCTAGCTTTTCAAATATCCAACGTCAATTGTTTCCTAGCATGACGATCCCCTGGGTCAACATTTATGTGACCTACCCAGGTGCCTCACCAAAGGAAATTGAAGAGGGGGTTATTGAGAAAATTGAAGATAGCCTAAAAGCAGTGACTGAAATCACTGAAATACAATCCAGAGCGTTTCGAAATTCAGCGCGCATTAGCTTGCGTATTGATAAAAGCGTCGAAATGCAAGATGTGGTTGATGAAATAAAAAATCAGACAGACGGCATTTCTAATTATCCCAATGGCATGGAGCCCATAAGAATTGAACCGGTTGAGATTACACAACAAGCGGTAGAAATGGTGGTGGTCGGCGACTACGATTTGGCAGAATTAAAGCTGGTGGCTCGCGATGTAGAACGTGAGTTATTATCACTCAACAATGTAAGCTTGGTGCGAGTGTCTACGGCTGCAGATGAAATTGCCATTGAAGTTGATCCTGAACGTTTAAGAGAGTACGGGTTAACAGTCTCTGATGTTAGTAATGCCGTTGCCCGCAATGCCGATAATTTTTCTGCCGGTCAAATACAAACTGACAGTGGCGTAATTTCAGTGCGGGTTGAAAATCGACGTTACACTGGACAAGAGTTTGCTAACATTCCTGTCAAACTCGGAGCTCAGGGCGCGAAAGTTTTATTGTCTGATGTTGCAACGATCCGCGACGGCTTCGTCGAAGGTGAAATGTATTCTAAGTATTCTGGCAAGAACGCTATATTTATGTCGGTCTCCGCGACAGAGGCCCAGAGTATTGATGCAGTTGCTAACTCTGTGACGACTTACATTGAGCAACGCAATAAAACGTTAGGACCAGATATTCAACTAGAGGTAATAGTTGACACAACGTATTATCTCAATGGCCGATTAAACATGATGCTGAAAAACCTGTTACAGGGGGCATTTTTAGTTGCCATTATGCTTTCTATATTCCTGCGCTTTAAGCTTGCTTTGTGGGTAATGGTAGGCCTGCCGGTGTGTTTCTTGGGGGCTGTATTTTTGATGCCTGTGTTTGGCGTAACCATTAATATCGTATCTCTTTTTGCCTTCATCATGGTATTGGGGATTGTGGTAGATGATGCCATTGTCATTGGTGAGAGTGTTTACACTGAGATAGAAGAATCTGGTCATTCAATAACAAACGTGGTCGCTGGTGCAAAACGGGTTGCCACCCCGGCAACCTTCGGTGTGTTGACAACGATTGCTGTTTTCTCTCCATTTGTGTTTGCCAGCGGGCCAGAGGGTTCCATTTTCAAGAGCATTGCATTGGTTTCAGTATTGTGTTTGATATTTAGTTTGATTGAATCAAAGTTAATCCTCCCGGCGCATTTAGCCCATACAAAGTTTTCACCGTTAAAGCCTAATGGCTGGCGTGTAAAATTTAACCGTCAGTTTGATAATTTTGTTAATGGTCCTTATAAGTCTGCAGTTAAAAAGGCAATAGAATACCGCTGGGCAACGTTCATGGCTTTTGCGGGATTATTGGCAATCAGTTGTGCGATGATAGCGGCAAACCATGTTCGGGTTATTCCTCAGCCCAAAGTGCCCCATGATTTTCTTGAAGTGAATATTGAGATGGTACAAACCGTCTCAGATGAACGTACCATCGAAGTGTTAAAACAGATAGAGAATTTAGTGTTAGAGGAAGATCAGCGTATTGAGCAAGAGTTTGGTCAGAAAATGATTCGCGATCGCTTGGTTGTTAACCAAGGTAGAACCGAAGGATTCATGTTAATGCCGTTGGTTGATGAGGACGTACGGCCAATGGATACCTTTGAGCTTGCACGTAGGATTCGCGAAAATTTACCTGTCATCGCTGGTATGAAGTCTATCTATATCAAAGAGGACGTCACCGCTAACAATGACGGTGATTTTAGTTTCGTCATTTATGGTAAAGATTTTGACACCTTGAATGAAGCCTCTATCAAATTCGCAGAAAGTATTAGAAAACTTGACGGTGTTTACGATGTAAGTACAACCGTTGATCCGTCAAGTAAAGAAATTCAAATGACCTTGAAACCAGAGGCATATGACTTAGGTTTGACCCTTGGAGATATTTCCCGTCAGACTGGGGTGAGTTTTTACGGCGGCGAAGCGCAACGTTTTATTCGCAACAGTGAAGAAGTGCGCGTGATGGTTAAATACCCTCAACTATCTCGTGAACGGGTATCTGACCTGAAGTTTACGCTGATTAAAACCCCTCGTGGTGAAGACGTCATGTTGGGTGATGTGGTTAACTTTATAGAAGCTTCCGGGGTTAATTACATTCGCCGTATCAACGGATATCGTAGTGTCTATATTTGGGGTAACATCGATGAGAATCAAGTTGAGCCAGGTCCCACTATTGAAAAAATGAGCGATGAACTGCTACCTCAGATAGTGGATATGTATCCTTCAGTTAAAAGTGAGCTGGGACAGGGTGTACAAGAGCAGCAAGCACAAGAAGACGAACAGCTCATGTTCTTTGTGGCGGCGATGCTCATGGTTTACATCTTATTGGCGATTCCTTTAAAGAGCTATTCACAGCCGCTTATCATTATGTCTGTTATTCCATTTAGCCTAACAGGAGCAATCTGGGGACATTATTGGATGGGATTAAATTTAAGTCTGATGTCCTTCTTTGGCCTAATTGCCGCCGCGGGTGTCGTAATTAATGATAGCTTGGTCATGACGGATTTTGTTAATCAGCGTATTAAACAGGGACTTCGACTAAAAGATGCCGTTGTTGACGCGGGTTGCGCACGCTTTAGGGCAATCACGTTAACCTCCATCACCACATTTGTAGGTGTTCTACCATTGCTGTTTGAAACTAGTTTGCAAGCCCAGTTTGTTGTGCCTATGGCTGTTGGTTTGGGCTTTGCTGTGGTGTTTGCTACGCTTGTTACGTTAGTGCTTGTACCTTGTCTTTACATTATATTACTTGATATTGGCGCTGCGTTAAACTGGTTGAGATTGCGTATCGTTGCTTTGTTAAAGCCTATTGTGATTCCGATATTACGCATAATTAGAGCGGTTGCTTCGTAAATTCGGTAGGTTAAGAGCGTACAACCTGTACAGGTTGCGAAAGCAGTGTTAAAAAGGCATCTTCGGATGCCTTTTTAGTATCACGCCGAATAAATACTTTTTTGACAACACGTAATATCGAGGAACATTAATGTATATTGATTACCAGGAGCTATCGCCATCAGAGATTTATCACCTGATGACACAAACCATCATTCCTCGTCCCATTGCTTGGGTACTGACGGAGAATAAGCAACAACAGTATAATCTTGCTCCTTTCTCTTACTTTACCCCCATCGCCAGTGAGCCGCCCTTGGTGTTATTTTCAGTGGGGCAAAAATCACCAGGGCAGGATAAAGATACCGTGGTGAATTTGCGAGAGAATCCGCACATGGTTATTCACATAGCCAACGCTGCACAAGCAGGGGAGGTTACCCAAACAGCGGCCACCTTAGACTATGGTCAATCGGAAATTGAGCATGCAGGGTTAGCGCTGGTAGACTTTGAGGGAACAGAACTCAAGCGAATTAATGGCGCGC
>JBELHI010000135.1:0-5683 GCA_042091475.1 Alteromonadaceae bacterium | reverse complement strand
GCCTTGTCATCAAGAGCCATTGACAGTGCCACCAAGGTTAATGAGCCGGCATGGCGTTTACCCCTGGCTCCATGGCACCGCAATCAATGCCCATCGTCTTACGCTGATACCGCCAATAGCAGTTCTGTAAAGGGCGGTGGCTACGGTGGCGCATCCAATGCAGCGGGTTTTTTGAGTCGCTTTGTGGCCAACGACGGGCAAGGCTGGTTGCACTTTGACCTAGCCGCCGCATTTAGCGACGGTAGTCATCAACATGGACCTGCAGGTGCTACTGGTCAGGGTATTAGAACCATTGCACAACTATTATTAGACGCGTAACAGCCAACACCAATATTAAGAGTAATACATGACAAATAAGTTGAGTACATTCCAGCAGGTAAGAGAACTGAATTTATGGCAAGGGGTGGCGTTTTCCGTCACCATGATAGAGCGAATGTACCCCAACTATCAGCTCTTTTGTGAGGTCACGGAACATCAAGGCGCTGAGCAGTTTCGCAAAACCCTTAACACACTTTGGACCTGGTTGGGTGCCAGTAAAAGTAAGGTCAATTTTGCCGTACAACTTGAGAAAATAGAAAGTGAAACGCCTGATGCGTCTGAATATGATAACTTTGGCGTGTATCCCGCTATTGATACGGCCATTTCAATGGCATGCTTGATTAATTTGATCCAAGGTGAAGATGACACTGGCGCTGTGATTGTCAGTAAGTTATCGCAAGGTAGTGTTGAAGCTTTTATAGAAGCCAGTAGTGCTGAACCCATGAGTAAAGATGAGGTCAAAGATCACCCTTTAATGCAGTGGGAAATTGCATTCCAACAAGAGCTAGTAGCCTTTATCTCAACAGCAACCATTACCCCAGACACAATCGCTCAGTTGAAGACCATGGCGGTGTCAGAGGGTATTTCTAATATTGGTTTAGAGATTACTCAGTAGCACCAGCACAATATAAAGCGTACTCAACCTGAGCAGTTTTTTTGTGCTTAATGCGTTGCCAGTGTTGGGGAACTTGAGGTGATCCAGCACTGCTTTCCTGTTCAATATAAATCAAGCAGTCAGGCGCCACTGCGTCACTATTGACCAAGGCGTCAAGACTTGCATTGACTAACTGCTTATTGAACGGTGGATCAATAAAAATCAATTGAAACGGGTGTGGCAAATTTTTCACCATTTGAAGTGCATTACCCTCTCTCACATCAGCTTGTTCAGAGGTTACGCCCAAGCGAGTGCAATTCTCACGCAGCAGCTTTGCCGCCGCAGCATTTTGCTCAATAAAGGTTACGGACTGCGCGTGCCGTGACAAACATTCAAAGCCCAAGCCACCGCTACCAGCAAACATATCCAAACACTGGGCGTTTTGAGTGTCTCCCAATAACCAATTAAACAAGGTTTCTTTGGTGCGATCTGTGGTGGGTCTTAAACCATCCAAATCCATCACGGGCAACTTGCGACCGCGCCAACGGCCACTGATGATCCTAATTGCACCCATTGCTACTGATTTATGCTTTTCGCTACGTTTCATTACCGTATTTTAATGATATGATTATTTAATACATGATAGTGTACTGGTGATAATGCAATATCCCAACGATTTTCCAAGGAATATTTTCAAACTATGTCAAAATTATTTGGTTGGTTAAGCAAAGACAAATCGTCTACCCAAACGTCAGCAACACCGCCAGACGTTGATAATACCGTCGCAGCCGATGAAACTGCATCAGAGCCAAAACAGAGCGTATTTGCAAAACTCAAACAGCGTTTATCAAAAACCAGTGCTTCCATCGGGGTTGGCGTTGCCAGTTTGTTTGTTGGTAAAAAAATTGACGACGAACTGTTTGAAGAGCTTGAAACACAGCTATTGATGGCGGATGTTGGTGTTGATACCACAACTAAAATCATTAATCATTTGACTGACAAAGCAAAGTTCGCTGACTTGAAAAATGGTGACGCATTGTACAGTGATCTGCGTAATCACTTAAGTGACATACTGACGCCTGTCTCAGTCCCATTAGATGTTAATACGCAGCAGGGACCTTTTGTGATACTCATGGTGGGTGTTAATGGCGTGGGTAAAACCACCACCATTGGTAAGCTCGCCAAACAGCTACAAGCACAAGGTAAGTCGGTCATGTTAGCCGCGGGTGATACCTTCCGTGCGGCGGCAGTAGAACAATTAGCAACCTGGGGTGAGCGTAATGATATCCCAGTTGTTAGCCAGCACACAGGCGCAGACAGTGCCTCAGTAATTTTTGATGCCCTAGAATCAGCCAAAGCGAAGAAAATTGATGTGCTCATTGCAGATACCGCGGGCCGCTTGCAGAATAAAGCACACCTTATGGATGAGCTCAAAAAAGTTGTCCGTGTGATGAAGAAACTAGACGAACACGCGCCCCATGAGATTATGTTGACCATTGATGCCGGTACCGGTCAAAACGCACTTAGCCAAGCGGCATTATTCAATGAGGCGGTTGGCATCACAGGACTGACGTTAAGCAAATTAGACGGCACCGCTAAAGGCGGTGTTATTTTTGCGTTAGCAGACAAATTAAAGGTACCTATCCGCTTTATTGGTGTGGGTGAAGGCATTGATGACTTGCGTACCTTTGACAGTAACGAATTTGTTGACGCTTTATTTGATCCGCAATCATGATTAGCTTTGATAAGGTCAGTAAAACCTACAGCGGCGGTCAACAAGCCCTCAGGCAAGTAAGCTTCAATATTGAGTCCGGTGAAATGGCCTTTTTAACGGGACACTCTGGGGCAGGTAAAAGTACCTTATTAAAATTGCTTAGCATCATGGAGCGTCCAACCGTTGGCAAGGTACTGATCAACGGTCACGACCTCAACAAGATAAAGCCGTCGCAAGTACCTTTTATCCGCAGAGATATTGGTATGATATTCCAAAGTCACCAATTGCTTATGGACAAATCCGTATTTAATAACGTTGCATTACCGCTGATTATTGAAGGCTACAGCCGTAAGGAAATAGCTAAACGCGTCAGTGCTGCCCTAGACATGGTTGGCCTCAGTAATAAAGCCAAATGCTTGCCATCAACGCTATCTGGTGGTGAACAACAACGTGTTGGTATTGCCCGTGCCGTGGTCAACAAGCCGCCATTGCTATTAGCTGATGAGCCAACGGGTAATCTTGACCCCAAGCTATCAATGGAAATTATGGGGTTATTTGAGAACTTTAATCAAGCCGGTGTGGCCGTATTGATTGCCACCCATGATCTTGGGCTAATTGCACGTATGAAGTACCGTACCCTGACATTAAAGAATGGCCAAATGATCACTGACGGTTTGCGCGAAGATTGGGAGTGTGAATGAGTATTTTATTCGGCGGACGAAAATCTGGTGGCGCTAGGGTGGGTAAATCGCCATCCGTGAAACAACGAGTGCACACATTTTTTATCAATCATGTACGTCAAGCATTAGCCAGTCTTGGCGAGATCAGCGGTAACTGGTTAGCATCAGCAATGACTATAGCAGTACTTGGCCTTAGCTTGACCCTACCCTCAACCTTTTATATTTTAGTAAAAAATACTGAGCACATGACACAACAGTGGCAGCAGGCGTCAGAAATTACCCTTTATCTTAAAGAGGGTGCCACTCAAGGTGATATTCAACAGTTAATCAAACGCGTTCAACTGTGGCACGAAGTGCAAGATATTAGCTACACCTCAGCAGACGATGCACTCATAGCCTTTAAAGCCAGTTCTGGCTTAGGTGATGTGTTGGATTACTTGGACGATAACCCATTGCCTGATGCGGTGATGGTAACGCCGCAGACCAAGCATATGACCCCCACCGCAGCACAATTACTGTTAAATAAATTAGTTCAAGAACGTGAAGTAGAGTACGGCCAATTAGATATTGAATGGCTGAAACGGCTACAAGGCTTACTTGCGGTGGCCAAAGATTTGACCTTAGCCATAGCCATTGTCTTGTTCCTCGCGGTAGTACTCATTGTTGGTAACACTATCCGGTTGGATATTCTCAACAAACGGTCTGAAATTTTGATTATGAAACTGGTGGGTGCGACAGACGGTTTCATCCAGCGTCCATTCCTTTACACAGGCTTCTGGTTTGGCGTATTGGGTGGCTTGTGTGCGTGGGTTTGTGTTGGTGTGTTATTATGGTCAACTCAGCACAGTTTGGATAACTTGGGACAACATTATCAACAGACATTGTATATTTCAGGGATCCAATTGTCTGAATTACTCGTTATATTGGGGACGTCTGTGTTGTTAGGATTAGCTGGTTCTTACGTAGCCGTGACGCGACACATTAAAGAAATTGAACCAAAATAGTTGAAACACCGTTGATTTGCCACCACATATTGATGTGGAGTTAATGGCATCATGGTGCTATGATATTTTGGTGAATATGTTACGAGGTATTAAATGACAGCAGCTATACAAAATATGGGAATTACTGTTCCTACCGGAAGTATAGAGAGTTATGTGCAGGCCGTAGGCCAAGTCAACATGCTTTCTGCTGAAGAAGAACGTTCATTAGCTGAACGATTACGTGATAACGGTGATTTAGAAGCCGCGCGTAAGCTGATCATGTCTCACTTACGATTTGTTGTACATGTTGCCAAATCCTATTCAGGTTATGGTCTACCGCAAGCCGATCTTATCCAAGAAGGTAATATTGGGCTGATGAAAGCGGTGAAGCGCTTTGACCCTACAGTCGGTGTTCGCTTGGTATCATTTGCTGTTCACTGGATCAAAGCTGAGATACATGAGTTTGTATTGAAAAATTGGCGTATTGTCAAAGTAGCCACCACCAAGGCACAACGTAAATTATTCTTCAACCTACGCAAATCTAAAAAGCGTCTAGGTTGGTTCACCAACGAAGAAGTTCAAAAAGTTGCGGAGACCCTCGGTGTCAGTACGAAAGAAGTGCTGCAAATGGAATCCCGTATGAGTAGCCACGATCAAACCTTTGATCTCACTGACAATGATAACGACGAGTCTGACAATTTTGCACCAGTGCAATATTTGGAAGACAAAAGCTCAGATGTTGAAACCCTAGTGGCCGACGCAAACTGGGAAAAGGATTCGTCTCAACGTCTGTTGTCAGCAATAAAAACCCTAGACGAGCGCAGCCAGTTCATCATTCAAGCGCGCTGGTTGGCAGATGACAAAACGACCCTACATGATTTAGCAGACAAATATGCTGTATCTGCAGAGCGAGTCAGGCAAATTGAGAAAAATGCAATTAAAAAGCTACAAGCTGCGATGGTGTAATACCAACTAGCTCAACTAGTTAAATTGCAAAAAAGGGACTATTTCAGTCCCTTTTTTAATGTCTTGAAAAGTCACGTCTTATTAGATAATCCTTTTAATCGTAATGATTTTTTGGATTTAAACCTGTACCGCTGCCGAGTAACAAAACTGCCCATGGTTTCAATTATCGTCGCTTCTTTTTTACATAGGGAATGAAAAATAGGATAATTCCTGTCATGGAGATAAGTAGTGAAATAATCGCCACTGGCAATACCAACCATAAATTCGCATTTTTTTGAAACACGGTACCGTCATGGATACTTTCAATGAAATCAGAGCGCCGAGGGGCAACGTTAAGAATGTCTCCGGTACTGCCATCAATTTGAATCTCAACACTATTGTTACTGCGTATTTTAATGATCCCTTTGTTTGGCCTAACATCTAATCT
>JBELHI010000134.1:0-5736 GCA_042091475.1 Alteromonadaceae bacterium | reverse complement strand
TTTGAAGAATTGTTTTCTGAGATTAAAGGTATGCAGCGAATAACACTGCAATCAATGGCATTAGAAGATGAAAGTCACGGCATCAACATCAATGCCTTACCACCGCAAAATATTGGTATAAAGACCCAATCAAAAGCACCCTACGCAGATCTATCTCAGCGTATCACGCAATGGCAACAAGACGGCATTCGCATTATGTTTTGCGCGGAATCTATTGGACGTAAAGAAACCCTATTGGAGCTACTAGGAAAAGCTAATATTACGCCTAAAAGCCACGATTCTCTGTCTGAATTTCTTCAAAGTAATAGTGCTATTGGCATCTCCGTGGGTATGGTTGATCAGGGTTTCATGCTTGATCACAAAGGTGAAAAGCTAGCGCTGATCACAGAAAACGCACTGATCGGCCACAAAATATCGCAACGCCGTCGTCGTCAAGCAGCCAAAGCAACAGATGAAGATGCGGTCATTCGCAACCTTGCAGAATTAACCCTCAACCAACCGGTGGTACACATTGATCATGGTGTCGGTCGCTATTTGGGATTACAAACCTTAGACGTAAACGATATCACCACCGAATTTTTAGCCCTAGAGTACGCTAAACAAGCGAAGCTATATGTTCCCGTATCATCATTACATTTAATCAGTCGTTACAGTGGCGGAGATCCAGATAGTGCACCAACCAACACCTTGGGTAATGATACTTGGAGTAAAGCGAAGGCAAAAGCGGCTGAAAAAGTCAGAGACGTTGCGGCAAAACTATTGGACGTTTACGCTAAACGAGCAGCTAAACCTGGCGTAGCCCATAAAATTGATTGGCAAGAATACACTGAATTTTCTAATGGTTTTCCATTTGAAGAAACCGCCGACCAAGAACAAGCTATTAATGCGGTGTTAAATGACATGGGAAGCCCAAGGGCAATGGATCGCCTAGTTTGCGGTGACGTTGGCTTTGGTAAAACCGAGGTTGCCATGCGCGCTGCGTTTGTTGCAGCCAGTCAGGGCCAGCAGGTTGCAATATTGGTACCAACCACGTTACTAGCACAACAGCACTATGAAAACTTCAAAGACCGCTTTGTTGATTGGCCATTCAAGATTGAAGTATTGTCTCGCTTCAAAACTGCCAAACAACAGAAACAAGCATTGGAACAATTGGCAAGTGGCCACGTGGATATCATTATAGGTACTCACAAACTGATTCAAGATGATGTCAAATACAGTAGCCTTGGCTTAGTTGTGATTGATGAAGAACACCGTTTTGGGGTTAGACAAAAAGACAAGTTCAAATCACTTAGGGCTGATGTGGACATACTCACGTTGACTGCAACCCCGATACCTAGAACGTTAAATATGTCGTTAACGGGTATGCGTGACTTATCCATTATCGCCACACCGCCAGCCAAACGTCTTGCAATTAAGACATTTGTACAACAGAGAGAGCCTCAGTTAATACGAGAGGCGATCATGCGCGAAATACTGCGCGGTGGACAAGTCTACTTCTTACACAATGAAGTGGATAGTATTGAACAAACCGCACGAGAAATTGAGGACATTATCCCAGAGGCAAGGGTCTCCATCGCCCATGGTCAAATGCGTGAAAAGGAATTAGAGAGTGTGATGTCTGATTTCTATCATCAACGTCATAATGTATTGGTGTGTACCACCATTATAGAGACGGGTATTGACGTGCCCTCAGCCAATACCATTATCATGGATAGGGCGGACCATCTGGGGTTGGCACAATTACACCAATTGCGTGGCCGTGTTGGCCGTTCACATCATCAAGCCTACGCATATTTGCTTACACCTCACCCCAAGCGTATTACTAAGGATGCGACGAAGCGCTTAGAAGCCATTTCATCCCTAGAGAACTTAGGCGCTGGCTTTACCTTAGCAACCCATGACCTTGAGATCCGTGGCGCAGGTGAGTTATTGGGTGACGACCAATCAGGACAAATTAGTACTATTGGTTTTACCCTCTACATGGATATGCTAGACCGAGCAGTCACAGCGTTGAAAGAAGGCAAAGAAATAGCACTAGATGATGTACTTTCAACCCAAACAGACATTGAACTTCGGGTCCCATCATTGTTGCCAGAAGACTATGTACCGGATGTTAATCTGCGGTTGTCGCTATATAAAAAGATTGCCAGTTGTAAAACGGCTGATGAATTGAAAGATATCAAAATTGAGTTAATTGACCGCTTTGGACTCATGCCAAAACCAGCAAAACACCTGGTTGCCATTGCAGAAATGAAACTCATTGCCAACACCCTTGGTATCAAGCGAATAGATGGGCATGCCCAAGGTGGCAGCGTTGAATTTAACAGTGATACGCCCGTTGAACCCTTGGTGATTATAAAATTAATTCAAAGCCAATCAACAAAATACCGTTTAGAGGGCGCACAGAAATTGAAATTTATGATACCCTCAGAAGCACATGAAAAGCGTCTTGATATTGTATCTAACCTGCTCGATCATCTTAGTCGTAGCAGCAGAGCCAGTTAGATAATAACAAAACACAAGAAAATGGAGCGAATATGCTGAGGCTGTTCTGGTTAGTTTTGTCGCTGTGTCCGTTATTAGCGCACAGCAACGAAAATCTTAAATGGTTTGAGATTGAGGTCTTGGTATTTGACCGCCTCAATAACAAAACGATTCCCATGACGACAGAACAGCCAGTGTCTAAAGCCCTACCAGAAAGGCTACAAGACATACTTCAGCCCCACTTGTCACCCAATTTAAGTAGTTATCGTACAGCACTATCAGTCTGTGAACAGCCATGGCAACAACAACCTGAAGCGCCTGACGATGGGTTTATTGATAACACTACAAAGTTGGACTATCAACACCCTTTAATTGAGATTTATGGCCCCTTGGCCTCATGGATACTGTCTCCATTAGATGACATTAAACACAATGATTTAAGCCCAGATTGGCAGCAATACACAGAATGCCGCACAACGGCTGTCGAGCAGAGTAACGCTGCGGATAGTCGAGTAACAAAAGCCCCCTCTGCTACACCACAAAAAGTTGCTTCAGCCTATGAACGTCACGTTGACGCGCCCTATATATTGCCAGAGAACAACAATAACTTTAACGATGTGTTTGATAAACTCAAAAGGAGTTATGGCTATCGTCCGTTGTTACACGCAAGCTGGCGCCAACGGGTGCTGTTTGGTCGCAATCAGGCTATCGCAACACGACTGTACGCCGGTAAACATTTTCAACAACAAGACACAGATAGTGCAATCACCAATGCCACTTCGTCACTAGAACCAATACAACAAACACCTACTCAGATTGATTTAGTATCATTAATACGTGAATCCTTAGATAAACCCGTTCCAAATATTGACATACTCAGAGATAACCATACTGAAACAAATGCGCTAGAAGAAAATCAATGGCAACCAGAATGGCAAATTGATGGCTGGCTAAAAGTCTATCTACAAAATGTTGGTCGCACGCCCTACTTACACATAGAAAGTGAGTTAGATTACGCAGTAAAAGAACAGCAAATAACTGCTCCAAACACAGACAGTGGCGTTACGCCGGAAAAATATACTTTATATCCGTTTAAACAGCTACGTCGTGTGATCAGCAAACAAGTCCACTATTTTGATCATCCCATGTTTGGGTTAGTTGTGCAGATCAGGCGCTATACGCCACCGGTTAAAGAGACTATTGCTGAGCAAGCTATTACGCTGACGAAGTAGCAATGTTGTTGATATTTGAGTATTGCATTAATCTAAACATCACAATAAACCATAACAAAAGCCACAACTATGCATGGAAATGCTCTGAAAATACCTAATCTGCGATGAAAACATTAAGCTGAAGCTTGTTACGGCTAGATGCTAATCACGTAAACTAAAATGCAAGTATTGTTATTTAATCCGATGATTTTGCAATCTTCTGTCCATTACGGCAGCGACACTATAAAATAATATAATCCCACAGGTATCGGCTAATAAGTCAATAACGTCGAATGTCCGGGTTGATATAAAGTATTGAGTTCCCTCCTCTGCAATAGCAAAGCAAGACACCAGCACCGCGCCTAAATACAACTTTAACCCGAACAGGGTTATCACGCGGAATTTTAACGCAACAATGGATACAAAAGTTAGACCACCAAAAAGGCACAGGTGTCCCACCTTATCGCCGTAGGGAATGCGCTTAACCAGATCAAAGAAAATACTGGATTGACCTGTGTTAGCTAACAACACCATCCACAAAATAAATAATAAGAACAGTATGCTAAGAACCATAAAAATTCTTGATAGTAAGGGCAACTGTTTGATCAAAATGACGTTCCGCTGATAATCGTGGGTTAAAGTATACGTGACTAGATGAAAATTAAATACAAAAAAGGCGCTCAAATGAGCGCCCTAAAATAGAGGTAAATCACAAGATATCTTAATTGATTGTTAGTGACCAACTATTTAAGGTGCCTACATCACCCCAATAATGATCGCGAACTCGCAAACGCCATTGGCCCGATGCGTTACCTGACACGTTAACGTCATAGGTATCTAACAGCTTGCTTCGACCATCGCTACCATTAGTAGATTTAACGTTATAATAACTGCCATCTGGAGCATACAAGCGCAAACTTAGATCGCCCACCCAAGGATGGTCAATATCAACGGCTAATTGCACTGTGCCTGCAACACCATCTTTACTAATTGTCATGTAATTATTACGGTTTCCACGGTCTTTCAGTGTTACGTTAGCATTCTTAACAAATACTTCTGCCTGAGTAGAGCCATCACCTAATGTTTGACCGGTATTGACAGCATCACGTGTTTGTCCCTGTGGCGCAGCCCATGTGAAATCACTATAAGTAGAACCTGTGCCTACTAACTGTAATGAAAAGTCAACATTGGTGCTTGACGATTCAGCGACACCGACATCTTCAGATGTCTCACCTGAGGCGGCGTCATCAGTTGCCGTTAATACACCTTCATAACTGATAAACTGTACCAGGTTACCTTGAGGATCAACCAATGCTAGGCCGTCACTACCGCCATTTTGTAATCCAGACATAGAGAAAAACGCGGTGCCAAAACCACCTTGCTGATCAACTAAGTTACCTGATAAATTAATCGTCAAATAACTTGCTCCACCGTTACCATTGTGTGCAACCACACTCCAGCCTGATAAATTTGTGCCTGCGGCACCTGCCACTTCAACACCTTCATTGACGTCTGAGCCAGAATTGTCGTAATGGAATTCATTAATCCATACTGAAGGACTAATAAGTTCTTCAACGGTAATGGTTTGTGAACGGGTATCTGAGTCACCACTGTCATCTGTCACGGTGACAGTGACAGCATAATCTCCAGCTTGTGAGAATATGTAAGATGACTGTACAGACGAATCACCCGTTTGACCATCAAATGTCCACTGATAGCTAACAATTGAGCCGTCGCTATCCGTACTGCTTGATGCGTCAAATTGGCAGTTTAAGAAGTCACATGTGTAACTCAGCGCGGCTACTGGAGGTACGTTAGGGATTACACCAACGAAACTCTGGCCCGTATTAACATTGCCACGTGTATTTTGTTGCGGTGCTTGCCATGTGAAGTCGCTATAAACAGAGCCTGAACCCACTAATTGTAGTGAGTGGTTAACCGTTGTTGTGCCAGATTCAGCAACGCTCACATCAGTTGAAGTCAAACCATCAGCTGCACCATTTGTTGCAGTTAATGTCCCTTCATAACTGATGAACTGAAC
>JBELHI010000133.1:0-5767 GCA_042091475.1 Alteromonadaceae bacterium | reverse complement strand
ACGGCGAATGGTGAAAAATATTTTCCTGAATTTTGGCTCGATATCAGAGACACTCATGGTGAGTTGATTGCCAAAGTCAAAAAGGTACTTTACGTCAGAAAGAAACCTAATAAGCGCTAAGCCATAAATGTCATTAACGTTGGCGCTCAATCATATCGCTAAGGTCATATTCCAACCATACAATATAATTTAAACAGTGCATTGTTCAATAGCGGTTATCCTCATAGCCATATCCTTCCAAACTAGCCACGGACAAGCCCCAAAACATTGTTTTACTTACTGAACTGTATTCCAATTATCAGGTAATATTTTGCAGGAAATATCAACCAAACACCTTATCTAACCAATAAATCCTCAATACAACAAATTTGAGACTAAACTTATCCGCACATGGTAAGTTACGATATATCATATCATTTTATAGTTTGTTATGATGCTAAGTAATGCAGATTACGAGTAATTATTGATTAAACCCTGACGTTACCGAGGCAACTAATGAAACCCAACTCATTGTTATATTGGAGTGTATTTAGCAGACTGTTAGTCTGCCTATTATTTGCTGGGATTTTGTGGTCCCTAGTGTTTAAGGTAACGGGCTGATATGGCAATTCATCTAAACAATGTCACACTGACCTATGATAGGCATCCAGCTATACATCATCTCACGGCAACCATTGAACAAGGACAATGGCTGGCCATCGTGGGCCCCAACGGCGCAGGTAAGTCAACCTTACTCAATGCGATTGCTGGACTAAAACCCATCACCGATGGCGCAATTGATGGTGTGCCTCCGGATCAAGTCGCTTACTTACCACAACAATCTCAATTAGACCGAGATTTCCCAATCACAGTGCATCAATTAGTGGCTACTGGGTTATGGAAACCACTGGGTTTTTTAAAATCATTAACAAAAAAATACCGCAATCAGATATCAGCTGCCATCGCAGCTGTGGGTTTAGAAGGTTTTGAAAAGCGCTTAATCAATACCCTATCCGGTGGTCAATTACAACGTAGCTTATTTGCCCGAGTACTATTGCAAGACCAACCCTTCATTTTATTGGATGAGCCCTTTAATGCCATTGACGCAAAGACCTTGAATGACCTAACCGTATTGATAAAACAATGGCATAACGCTAAGCGTACGGTGATAATGGTCACCCACGATCTCGATTATGTACAGCAACACTGTCCGCACACGCTGTTATTGGCAAGACAGTGTATTTCTTTTGGCACAAGTTCTCAGGTTATTACTGATGCAAACCTGCAACGCGCCAGACAGCTCTCAGAGGCATTTGATGAGCGTGCTCCATGGTGCAACAAAGGTATTGCATAATATGGATAGTCTATTTTCTGATTTGGTAACCTTATTGATTAGCCCGTTTAAGGATTACGTCTTTATGCAAAGAGCTGTCATTGGGAGCCTTGCCATCTGTCTTGGTGCTGTGCCTGTGGGGGTATTTATGACTCTTCGCCGGATGAGTCTTACCGGCGATGCCATGGCCCATGCCATATTACCAGGCGCGGCATTGGCGTATTTATTGTCCGGAATGTCATTACTCAGTTTGAGTTTTGGCGGCTTAATAGCAGGACTTGTAGTGGCATCTCTTGCGGGCTGGGTAGCGAGGAACACACACATCAAAGAGGATACTAGCTTAGCAGCGTTTTACCTAATATCCCTAGCATTAGGGATACTTATCATTTCCCTCCAACGCGGTAACATTGACCTACTTCATGTACTGTTTGGCAACATTTTGGCTTTGGATGATCAGACACTCTGGCTACTAGCGAGTATTTGCACCGTGAGTTTATTACTTATAGCACTGTTATATCGCCCGTTAGTCATTGAGTGTTTAGACCCTGCGTTTTTAAAACGCTTTGGTAAGGCCAGTCCTATTGCTCATTACGGTTTTCTATTTTTGATGGTAATTAACTTGGTCGCTGGTTTTCACGCCTTGGGCACATTGATGGCAATAGGCATAATGATTTTACCTGCTGCAGCGGCCCGGTTTTGGGTAAAAACCCTTGATGTGATTTTAATTACAGCACTGGCCATTAGTTTAGCTGGCTGCTATTCGGGGTTATTACTGTCGTTCCATCTAGACTTACCCGCGGGCCCCGCCATTGTCATTTCACTCGGCATGATATACCTGATCTCATTATTTATCGGTGTGCACGGCGGCGTGTTAATAAAATTCAAATCAACCAGACATTTCACAGGATAATTAAAATGAATTTGATTAAAGCCCATTGGATTTATACATTACTATGGCTGGTTTTATTTAACGCTGCTGCAACGCCTGTACCTGTGGCAAGTGAAACGCCTATTCGGGTAGTGACAAGCTTCTCAATCTTGCAGGATTTAGTCAAACAGTTGGGCGGCGAACAGGTCACTGTGACTAATCTGGTGCAAGCAAATAGTGATGCTCATATGTATCAACCTAAGCCCTCAGATGCGGTATCCCTTGCGAAGGCTGACATTGTTATTTTCAACGGACTTAATTTTGAGGGCTGGATGTCCCGCTTAATAAAAAACAGTGATTACGGCAACCAGCAATTGATTGCCAGTAACGGGGTTTCTGTCATCACCAGTAATCGTGAGATAGACCCCCATGCTTGGCAAAGTTTTACCAACATTCGTGTCTACATAGAAAATATATCAAACGGCTTAATTGCCCTCAAGCCTGAACAACGCCACCTGTTTACACAGCGTAAAATACAGTATTTAACAACATTAGAGTTGCTAGAACAGGAACTCAAGGGGGAACTAAAAGATATTCCGCCGGACAAGCGCATTGTTGTCACCAGTCACGACGCTTTTGGTTATCTGGGCCGTGAATTTAATATCAACTTTTTAGCACCTGTCGGCCTTAGTCCGGATGTTGAGGCCTCGGCACAAGATGTGGCTTCTATTATTAACCAAATACGCGACAAAGATGTCAGAGCGTTATTCGTGGAAAATATTACCAATCCAAGATTATTGCAGCGCATTTCTAGTGAGACTGGGGTTGCCATTGGTGGTCATTTATATTCAGACGCACTCAGTGACAGGAACGGACCTGCTAATACCTATTTAAGCATGATGCAGCACAATATTCAGTCGTTAATCGCGGCAATGAAGGCTAATTAATAATTACCTGCCAACAACAATAAACAATAAGGTTATATTATGTCTAAAAAAATCCCTGTCACCGTTCTCACTGGCTTTTTGGGTAGCGGAAAAACTACCCTACTCAACCGTATTCTGTCAGAACAACACGGTATGCGTGTCGCGGTTATAGAAAACGAGTTTGGCGAAGTGGGTATTGACCAAGAGCTAGTAATTAATGCCGATGAAGAAGTATTTCAAATGAACAACGGTTGTATATGTTGCACGGTTCGCGGTGATTTAATTCGTATTCTAGGTGAGTTAGCAGAACGCAAAGACCAGTTTGACCGCGTTATATTAGAAACTACGGGCATGGCAGATCCAGGCCCAGTTGCGCAAACCTTCTTTGTTGATGAGGTGATACGCGAACAGTACGCTTTGGACGGTATCATTACCCTAATTGATAGCAAGCACGTGGTTCAACATCTTGACGACAGTATGGATGAAGTGATGACTCAAGTCGCCTTTGCGGACAAGATTATTCTCAACAAGACTGACCTCGTTGAAGAAACTGAACGTCGCAAACTCCACGACCGCTTAAAAGGCATCAATAAAGTAGCCCGGATATACTCTACCACTATGGCCAATGCGCCAATAGAAGATTTGTTAGACATTGGTGGCTTTGACCTTGAGCGCGCGGTAGAAATGAAACCTAACTTTTTAGAGCCTGAATATCCATTTGAATGGGGCGGTATTTGGCAACTTCCCGTTGGTCACTATCAGTTAAACATGGCCAAGAGTCCCGATCCTGACATGTCCATATTAATGTCTAAGGCAAATACTGTCTCAGAACTAGGAATACGAGATTCAGCAGAAGACATTTTTGCAAAGTTTTCTAACACCCCCATTAAATTGGTTCACGGTGAAGAAATCAATAAAACAGATACCTGCTATCAGCTGCAACTTGAAGGTCGTGACAGCTACCACTTTAGCTTTGAAATTACTGAGCCAACAGCAATGACTCTATTCTCTCAGCACACACCTGATGAATTTGAACTACAATTAATAAATGAGGATGACAGAGAGCTCAAACCTACGGTTGAGCATCATTTTCATGTTCAGCATGAACATAATGATGAGGTGGGTTCGGTGTCGGTAGAAATACCCGGATTTTTTAATCTAGATAAAATTAATGCATGGTTGAATTCCTTCATCACCATAAAAGGCGTGGATATTTATCGAATGAAAGGTGTAATTGCCGTTGCTAATGAGCCACAACGGATTATTTTTCAAGGCGTTCACATGAGTTTCACCAGCCAAGCTGGAAGGCCATGGGGACCACAAAAAATTATGAGCAAAATGGTTTTTATTGGCAAAGACTTGGAGCCTAGCTTTATTAAACTCTCATTGGAGTCTTGTTTAGAAGAATAAGATGAAAGATATCAAAAATGTTTTCCGTAATTTAGAAAATAAACTCAAGACCGCCCGTTGGTTTAATGATGACTGGGAAATATATAATCGTGGGCCCTATTTACAACTCTACAAATCTAATTGGCACAATCACAACCAAGGTGGCGTGCATTTTGAGAGTTTTATTGAGGGCCCTCAAATCAAGCAAAAAAAGTTTCCAATTTGCCTGCATGCTGAAGAAGATTGCCCTTCGCAATCAAGGTTCATAGCAGAGCTGTTGGCGCTGGAAGCAGAACGTATTAACCACTGGAAAGGATGCCATATCATAGGCAGTGGCTTTAATATTTGTGAAAAAATATTACCCCTCAATTTTAAAAATTTGGAACAACGGCTATATGATGAATTTAATCAATTACGACAGCTTGAGGAAAGCATTGATCAGGTCCTAGCAAGCCGTTGATGCAAAATTGAGTGTCCAACGTTGGAGCACCTAAGTCAATGAAACAAGCCAAAACACCGTGTATTAAAATATGTGTATTTGCTGGTCCAAAGGGTTGGTGCGTGGGCTGTGGCCGCACGCAAAAAGAGTGTGAGCAATGGAAATCAATGAAACCCTACGATAGAAAAACCATCGAAAAATCATTAAAAAAGCGATTAGACAGTCGTTGAATAGCCATTCAGACGATACAATTTCGAGATACTTACACCGTTACTTAAAATACAAATCTAACTACTCTCTCCGTTTATTGGTTGTCGCGACAAGATAAAACAAAAACAATTGGATCAGTACCTATCAACCGACTGATAGGTGATATTTGAGGTACCAAGATTGTAAAAACAAAGCTCCCATTAACATATTCATAACAAACTATTTTTTTTCTGTGTTATTTGCACTTTTTAAGGCCAAAAGACGTATAGAAAAATGCGTGAATTGACTTCATTAAGCAAACAATTAATTTTTGAAGTGATTGGGTTGTGGAATGGATTGAATTCGTTACTGAAGCGGTGTGTTCAGTGCGCAGTGCAGTAACCTAATGTGCGGATAGAGGCTTTAATCGACTTTCAACTAAGTTGAATTAAATCAAATGTCTGGGCTATAAATATGATCTTTTTAGGGTTAAAAACGTAGAGCGTTGAGTGATTCATAAATTATCATTTGGTTTTGTGTTTTTTTGGCAAAGGGGCGTGACTATTGGTGTCTATTAGCTTACAATCCTGCGCCGAGGCTAGTAACAACAACTTGCGTTTAGTAAACAAGAGGTATTAATGACA
>JBELHI010000132.1:0-5775 GCA_042091475.1 Alteromonadaceae bacterium | reverse complement strand
TAAGTCATTATAAAGATTCCAAATAAGCGCCAATTTTGTCGGCATCAAGTTGAGTAAGTTGTTGAAGGCTGTCGATAAGTTGTTGACGAACGCCAGTAAGCGCTCTGAATTCGTCATCAAATACACCATCAATGGCTAAAAAGGCATCTACGGCAACGGTAACGTCAGTTGATGTCAATGCTGCTGTATTTGTAAATAAATCGGCCAGAGGATCAACGATTTCCGTACCCGCGGTGATTGCCTTACGAATGAACTCGAACCATGCTGCGAGCCCTGTAGCAAGAAGTGTTGTATCCCTTCCAAGGGCAACGTTGTCTTTAATAATTGGTAAAAGACGCATTTGTAGTTTCTGCGAACCGTCCCAAGCAATTTGCGACAATAAGTGACGTATCTCTGGGTTCAAGAAGCGTTCAATGATCTGCTCTGAGTAACTTTCCACATCAAGCTCACTTGGCGCGTCAAACGAGCCAATGACTTCTTGTTTCGCTAATTTACGAATAAAGCTGCTGAAGGCGCTGTCTGCAGTCACTTCGTAAACGGTGTCAAAATTAGCTAAGCGTCCAGCATAAGCCAAGGTAGAGTGAAGACAGTTCAATAAGCGTAATTTGGCTTTCTCAAATCCGTGTACATCATTGGTAAATACCACACCAACTTTATCCCAGGCAGGACGCTCGCCGTTCCAGTTGTCTTCAATAACCCACTGAGTGAAAGCTTCACGCTGTATTGGCCATTCATCAGTAACACCAATTTGTGCACTCACTTCCGCAACGGTGTAGTCTTCGGTTTTCGGTGTGATACTGTCTACCATTGAGTTAGGAAATGCTACATTTTCCGTTGCCCATGACAACATCTCTGGTTGGTATTGTTCAATAAAATCCAACACCGCTTGGCGTAGTTTACTGCCATTGTCAGCCACATTGTCACAGCTCAGTACATTGAATGCAGGTACGTTATTTTTAAAACGTTGATACAGACCAATGGCGATGAAGCCAACGGCACTGACAGGTTGAGTAGGGTTGGTAAGGTCGTGTTTAATGTCAGCATGGTCAAGGTCAAGACGACCTTCTGAATTTAAGCAATAGCCCTTTTCAGTAATAGTTAAACTAACTAATTTGGTATCGGCACTGGCTAAACGGGCGAATATCTGAGGGGTCTGATCCTTTGATACAAGGATTTCTTTCATTGAACCAATGATTTGTTGTTTTTTCTCTCGATCCAAGGTGGCAAGGGTATACAAAAAGTCTTGTTTTTGGAGTGTATCGCGGGCAGAACTGCTGCGCAGTGATACACCACATATTCCCCAATCCCCACCAAATTGGCTCATGGCATCTTCTGTATAAACCGCCTGATGAGCGCGATGAAAAGCGCCTGGGCCAAAGTGAACAATACCAATACCACAGTTATGGCGGTCATATTTAGGTAGGGGAGTACCAGAAACTACTTTTTGTTGTTCAAGTGCTTGGTTCGAAAGTAACATAGTTTTCCTATTCTATTGGTCTTGGCTGCAACCATTTCAGATGGTTACAACCGCTAAAATTAATCTTTGGCTGATGGTTACATCAGCCAATCAGCAAAAGCCACAATGAACCATATGTCACTGCCCATATTGCTTATAATGAAATGCCACGTTTCCAAGGGATAAAGTCATTGTGTCCATTGACAGTGGCCTTTGCGGGCACTTCGCCACTGGCAACACTTATCACGTGATTTAGTATTTTTTCACCCATGGTTTTAATACTGTCTTGGCCGGTGATGACCGTACCCGCGTTGATATCAATAATATCCTCCATTCTTTCATACATGGCGGTATTACTAGACATTTTAAGTACGGGTGCCACTGGGTTACCCGTTGGCGTACCTAGGCCTGTGGTAAACACAACAACGTTGCAACCGGAGCCTATTAACCCGGTGGTACTCTCGACATCATTACCTGGTGTACACAGCAAGTTAAGGCCAGGCTTGGTAATTTGTTCTGTGTAATCGAGCACTTGAACGACAGGTGATGTACCACCTTTTTTCGCCGCGCCGGCTGACTTCATTGCGTCAGTAATCAAACCATCTTTAATATTTCCCGGCGACGGATTGTTTTCAAAACCAGACCCGACAGCAATTGCCGCATCTGAGTAAGAACGCATGATCTTGGAAAATTTCTTGGCGTCTTCGGTGGTATTACAGCGATTGATAATCTCTTGTTCTACACCGTTTAATTCAGGAAACTCAGACAGTACCGGCGTACCGCCGAGTGCAGCCAACAGATCAGATGCATAGCCGAGTGATGGGTTGGCTGAAATCCCAGAAAATCCATCCGAGCCACCACATTCCAAGCCCATAACAAGCTTGCTTAATGGCGCTGGTTTACGGCTGATTTTATTGGCCTCAATTAAGCCAACAAAGGTAGATTTAACGGCATCTTGAATAAACTGTCTTTCGCCAGCACTGCGTTGTTGCTCAAAATAGGTCACGGGTTTGGTACGTTCAGGATCAAATTGATCAAGGGCATCTTCAAGCATCTGTATCTGCGCGTTTTGACAGCCAAGACTGAACACGGTTGCACCCGCGACGTTTGGGCTTGAAATGTAACCGGCAAGCAAGCGACATAAGGTTTGTGAATCTTGTCTAATACCACCGCAGCCACCGTCGTGTTTCAGGAATTTGATACCATCAACATTTGGAAATAGACGATTCTTTATAATGTCTTCCCTGCTAGAAATAATGTCAGTGGCGAGTAATTCTTCCGACGTGGCACCATTTTTATAGCGGTCAACCAAGCTTTGAGTGTCTACTGCAAAATCTTTGCTACTTTGGTAGCCCAGGGCGTCTACTAAAGCAGCTTCAAGTACTTCAACATTGCGATTTTCACAGAAGGTAAGGGGGATGATTAACCAATGGTTTGCTGTACCTACACGGCCATCAGCTCGGTGATAACCATTAAAGGTTCTGCCTTCAAAGTTTGTCAGGTCGGGCTTTTGCCATTGGTAGTCTACTTTCTGGTCAGCATAAAGTGATGAAGCATGCTTAACGTTATCAGTAGTGATTATTTCACCTTGCTTGATGGGTAATACGGCTTTACCAATCAATACACCGTACATAAACAATTGGTCGCCAACTTGATAATCATGTAAGGCAAACTTGTGTTTTATTTTAATATCGTTTTGTAGTGTGACTTCAACACCGTCGACCGTTGCAACTGTGCCTTTTGGCAAATTTTCCATCGCAACGACAAGGTTGTCTTTTGGGTCAATTTTTACATACTTTTTTGACATTTCAGTCCCCTCTTTTTACCCTTTATGTATTGCTTGAAGCCCGTAAACAAACCGGCCCATCA
The DNA here is from genome assembly GCA_042091475.1 of Alteromonadaceae bacterium. Lineage (GTDB taxonomy): Bacteria > Pseudomonadota > Gammaproteobacteria > Enterobacterales > Alteromonadaceae > CAXRGH01. The sequence continues at coordinate 2,450 of JBELHI010000132.1, read as the reverse complement.
CTGATGATGGGCACTGTATTATTGTTATTTTTATTGGATACTTGTTTGGTCTACTGAGCGTAGGCAATCAACTTAGTCCTGATTTTCTGGGTGGCCTGATGGCCATGTATTGTCGATACCTTTGAATAAATCAGCCACTTCTTCAGCTAATTCTGTATCCATGTCGCCGTCCACCCAGTTAACATTCTTAACAATGTTGTCAGGGTTAGCTGTACCTACAAGTGTGGACGCAATGTCAGGATGTGCAGTGGCATATTGCATGGCTAGTTCGGTAATGTTAACGCCTTTAGCTTGACATAAGGCAATAGCTTTTTTACCTGCTTCCGCTAGTGCAGCACTTCCTGGATGCCATTCTGGTGCACCACGCTCTGTCAACACGCCCATTGCAGTTGGTGAGGCATTGATAATACCTACGCCTTTTTCTTTAAGTGCAGGGATAATGCTTTCAAGTGATGTATCGTGTAAGGCGTAACGGCAGTAGGTTAATATTGCGTCAATATCAATACCGCTGTTCAAGGTTTCACTGAAGACTTTCAATGGATAACCTGTAACACCAATATAACGAACCTTACCTTGGTCTTTCAAAGACTGTAGGCACGGTAGCGCTTCGTCAAATACTTGTTGGAAGTTACCAAACTCGATGTCGTGTAAGAAAAGGATATCTAAGTGGTCTGTACCTAAACGATTTAAGCTTTCCTCTAGGGACTTTTCAATACGCGCCGCAGAGAAGTCAAAATCTGCAAATTCAGAGCCATAACGACCCGCTTTACTGGACAAAATGTATTTGTCACGAGGCACTGACTTTAACGCTTTACCCAGCACGGTTTCAGCCACTGTCATGCCGTAATAAGGTGATACGTCAATTAAGTTAACACCCATGTCAATCGCGGTGTGTACTGTGCGGATCCCTTCTTCTTCACTGATGTTACGAAAAACACTACCGAGTGGCGATGCGCCGTAACTGATCTTAGAAACTTCTAAACCTGTTTTACCAAGTGTATTGTATTGCATGGGTTACCCCTTATTTGATCTGATAAAAACGCTTTGCATTACCGCCCATCACCAGTGCTTGGTGGGTGGAGGATAATCCTGAAACGTATTCGTTAATTATATTTTTTACTTCGCTATATTCTGCTGCAACTAGGCAAACAGGCCAGTCTGAGCCAAACATGATGCGCTCTGGCCCAAAAGCCTCGAGTACTTTAGACAGATAGGGTGCAAAGGTCTTTTGCTGCCAGTTGTGCCAATCAGCTTCGGTGACCATACCAGATACCTTACAATGGGTATTTGGTAACGATGCAATGCTTTGCATATTTTCTGCCCATTGATCAAAGTCTGCGCCAGTCTTAATGTCGGGCTTGGCGATGTGATCAATTACTACGTGAAGTTCTGGTACCGCCTTTAACATTTCAATTGCTGCTGGTAATTGATGAGCGAATATCAGTAGGTCGTAGCGTAGATTGTGTTGCGCTAACAATTGCAGTCCGCGAATAAAAGCAGGGTTTTGCATGAACAGGGGATCTGACTCACCTTGGATGACGTGCCTGAATCCTACCAGTTTTGGATGGCCTAGAAATTCAGCTAGTTGCTGGTCTAAGTCATCAGCCCGCAAATCTATCCAACCTACAACACCCAGCATTGCCGGCGTAGTGTCTGCCAACGATAGCAACCATCGGGTTTCTTCCAGCGACTGACGAGCTTGTACAGTAACCGCACCGTCGAAGCCATTGGCAGCCAATGTCTCTGTTAGTGCGTGGGTATCAAAATCTTTAGCGATGACAGCCATGCTGTCATCAATCCAGTCGTACTCTACCGTGTCGTATTGCCACAAATGGTGATGTGAATCAATGCGCATCACTTAACCTTTAGTCTTCTAATTCAATGATAGCTTTTACCACACCTGAGCTTGGCTTAACCCACTCTTTAAACTTTTCTGGGAAATCAGAAAATGCCGTTTTGTGAGTGATCATTGATTTTGCAGAAACACTGCCTTCACGCATACACGCAACCACGTGTTCGAAATCTTCCATTGTCGCGTTACGGCTACCTAGCAGTGTGGTCTCACGCTTGTGGAATTCTGGATCGTTGAAACTAATGTCTGCTTTTACAACACTTACGAAAACAATTCGACCGCCGTGGGCCAACCAACCGATGGTTGATTCCATTGCTTTTGGGTTACCTGTTGCGTCGATTATAACGGTAGGGTACTCGTCATTAGTCAATGCTCTTAGTTGTGCGTCTACGTCGCCTTTACAGTCTACATGTCCGTCAAAATCGTAGTTGTCCTTGCAGAATCCAAGGCGGTGGTCACTTACATCAGCAATAAACGTTTTTGCGCCTGCTACTTTGGCGAATTGAGCGGCTCCTAAACCAATAGGTCCAGCGCCTAGTACCATGACGGTATCATGCTCGTCAACGCTTCCGCGACGCACCGCATGGGCACCGATAGC
>JBELHI010000131.1:0-5835 GCA_042091475.1 Alteromonadaceae bacterium | reverse complement strand
TTTCATCAGTTTCATAACGTTACCCAATTCTATTATCGAAACATTCTTTTTAGCTTCCATACGGTTTATCCCAGTTCCTTTACGCCGTTCATTCCGTGAGGCGCATGAGACTACCCTAAGATGTGGCAATGCTAACACATTGTTAACAAAACACAATATACAATGTTGTTTTTATGTAAAGAAAAGGTTGTGCGATTTGTTATAACCGCTTGAGGAGAGAGTGCATCGTTGCACGTTAGAAACGTTCCTTGTTTGCTCTAAACAACACTAACGAATCTTTACTAGCCTATTATATCGCCAAATATTGACAGAGCTTTAAAGCTACATAAGTCCTTTATTAACAAAGGACGCTATTTGCAGTGACTTTGTCTGCAAGTGCATAATATTTAGTAGTATTTATTTTCTCTTTTTATCAACGAAAAATTAGTAACAATGTAACTAATGCCGATTGTACGCTGAAAAGGCAGCATCAAGATGCCACCTTAAATTAACTTAATATTTACAACACCTTTTTGAGACTATTTAACAATCACGTTATCCACGAGTATATCCGTCATACCAGACTGGTTTGCAGAGTTACCCGTCTTGAACCAAAGTTCAATACCATGGGATGTGTCAGCATCTGTAGGGAGAGTGAATGTTTGGTTGTAATTAATCCACTGGTTGTCACTGTCTTGCCAACCTACGGTGACTGTGCGGTTACTACCGGAGGTATCTTTATATCGGTAAATAATGCTAATTTTACCAGTGGTATTAAGATCTGCGGTAACAACAAAGTTTTGATTTGCTGTCACCGTAGTGAGAACATATTTTGCGGAGTGTCCTGCATTCATCCGATGACTAATGCGCATGGCAAAACCACTGTTGTGTTGCTCAGTTTGTAAACTGGACCACTGGCCTTGTCGTTTCATCGCTGACCATGGTGATGTACCATTTTCAAAATCACCATTACTAAGTAAATTCGTAATAGGCCAGGTGCCGCCGTTAAGGCCGACCGTATAAATGTCATCTAATGTACTATCTAACGTACCCAGCACATTGGATAAAGCCGTTGACCAATTAGCAGTGACATTAAACGCGCTATCAACATTTGACCAAAGAGTAGAAAGATCACTGGTTAAACTATCCAACGCAATATTCTGCGACTGCTCCCAATTGCCATGAGCTGGCAGAATAATGCCCGTTAGTAATGACGTTGTACCATCGACATAAACTGAGCTGTCATATACCACTGTCTGGTCGTTGTAACTAACATTGCCCGTGGCATTAGACGCTTGCTGTTTGAAGTCCAATAGGTCAGTGGTTGTAGGATCGTAGTTAAGGAAATCTTTGAAGCCAGGATATTTATCATAGTCTGTGTTCGCCACACCCACCCCATTAAACGCAGCTTGTGCCGTAAGCATACTGTTCTTGTAGTTGTTAAATAAATTCGTTTCAGCAAACTTATTATACTTGATAGGGCGAGCTGAATTGTTAAACAGGTTTCGGTACATTTCATTTTGACCGCCACCATTAATGTTGATGGCTGAGAAGCTATGGTGGTGGTTGCCCACGTTATTGAACAAGTTATTTTCAATCAAAACGCCACTAGAAAAGTTGTCAACGTAGACGCCATTGGTGGGTACATCCTCAATCAAGTTATTAACCACTTTGTTACCGCGCATGTAGGGGAATTTACCAATACCAAAGTAAATAGCACCACCGTCTTGTTTAAAGTAATTGGGTAAATTATGCACTTTGTTAGCTTCAACCGTATTGTCTGTGGCATGGCGTAGCATGACACCAAAGTGCGGGCCATTATATATTTCGTTTCCCTTTGCAGTGTTACCAACGCCGCTTAAATAGATGCCAGGCACTTGCGACTTCTGATCATAGGCAAAGTCATGAATAGTGTTGTCAACGGCTTGGTTGTTACCGTGCACAATGTCATGACTGACTAGGGTACCTGTGTTGTCAATGACCGCACCGCTGCCGCCATTCACGATAATACCGCTGGCACCAACGTCTCGAATGTGACATTCTTTCACTATGTTATTACTGCCTTTGATACTCACGGCAGTAAGACCAAACTGAGTGATCTCACAAGCTTCAATCGTATTGTTACTACCCGCTTTAATTTCAATACCGTTACCACGGCCAGATTCAAATTTAATGCCTTCTATACTGAGGTGATTAGCACCGTTAATGGTCAACATTGTATCTTTCAAAACTGAAAGGGTGGCTTTGGTTCCCGCCGTTGGGTAGAAATACAAAATTTTATTTTGCCTATCTAAATAAAACTCACCCGCGACATCTAATTCTTCGGCGATATTCTCATAGTGGAAATGTGAAGGTTTTGACGATAAAATGCCGCTAATTTCGCCCCGAGTAATGGTGATTTCATTACCGGTAATACTTTCAATTTTATTATAAGTCCACTCCCAAGAACGGCCTAACACACCATCAAGGAAGATATCATCAACATTTGACCATTGCGCAATGCGTTGATCATAGGCAACGGTAAAGCTACCACCACCGGTCGCAAATGCTGATGATGACTTGCTCGTGTGTAACGGGTCATTGCCAAAGGCAACTTGGTATCCACGCTCTGTCACCGTGTCATAAGACACTTGTCCCGGATAATCTTGAGCAGATACAGAAATTAAATACTGTTGATACTGGTCGTTGGTATTCGGCCAGCGAGCTAATGTCATTTTTTCACCGCCTGAATATAGCATTGCTGGTGCGACGTTACGGCCAGCCTCGAGAGCGTAACCGTGCACTGTAATGTCGTCAAAAACGGATGGATCAATGCCAAGTTGTGCTAGGTCAACTGTCACAATGTTACTTGCCGCATTTTGGTCTACTAATGCTTGTTTGAAGCTACCATCCTGCAATGGTGTGAACGCCGATGATACGTCAACACCACCGGATAGGGTCGCGCCACCTGCGTTACTAGATCGAAGGATTAGTGGGTTAGCTGCTGAAGAATCTTGTCCGTCAAAAACAAGGCCTGATGTCATGAAATAGTCACCGTCGGCAAGTTCAATGGCAACCGTACTAGAAACTTGGCCCTGCGCACGATGATCTTTAACTGCTTGCTGAGCGGCAGCAAGGGACTTAAAAGGACGACCAAGAGTACCATTTGCACAAACATAACCAGAAGCATCAACATGCACAACTGTCTCATTTGAACCTGTTTCGCCGAAAATAGATTGGTCACAGTGGGTGTCATCAAAGACAGAGCCTAAGTCACTTGTATCGGAGCTAGGGTAGGCATCCCATTGTGATACATTGAACGATGTGTTGGGGTTTAATTCCGTTGATTGTCGACGGTAGTTGATTTGACCGCCCCAAGTGTTATTAATTTTATTGCCAATGATGTCTGTTTCAACACCATTCATTTCCAGAGTCCATGCTTCGCCAGACTGGATCTGAAGGTTACCTGTTGCAAATACGTTATCAGTTGCAGAAAATTGACTCGCTAAATTGGACGCTCCATTGATTAAAACCAAAGTTTCCTTCGCATTAATGGTTTTACCCCAAAGTGGCAAAGTTACCGTTGTGCCGTCAGACTTGTAGCGTTTGAGTATATCAGTTGATGTGAATATGTAATCGGTATCTGCACTGTTATAAAGTTCGATACTACTGTCTTTAGTTGATGCACCACGTACATATTCAGAAATAAGGATATCTGCAGTTGCCAGACTACTGGCAGTTAATAAACTAAGTACGATAGCTGATTGTTTGAATATTTTTTTTTGCATTGATCGTTTCCCTTGAGTAAGAGCGTCCGTTGCAATGAGTTCCCTTGCCCAGATGTGACTTTTTTATTTAATAAACATTTTGAGCGAGAGCAAGATAACAACAAAAAATAACAAGAGCAACAATTTGTTAACAAAGTACGATGTAAGCAACAGAGCTATAAACATTTGGAAATCAATAGTCTATTATTAAGAAAAAACATAATGACTATGATATGAAAGCAGTTTTTCGAAACATATGTAAAGATTGTGTAAATTACTTGCAGGGAAATTTCTGCACGTGGTCGGAGGAGAGGTTGTCTCATCGGATTGAGATTGGGTAATGGCGATGTGTGTTAGATGATAAACAAAAAGCTTTCGCTCTAGTGTTTCTATTCCATTAGAATCGTGTTTAATTTTGTCTTCATCTGCCTGAGTCGGCTGGTTTCTTTCTCCGCGAGATTAACCTTTTGGCTGAGATCATCCTTTAAGTTGAACAGTAAGTCCGACGACGAGAATGATGTAAAGCCCAGTGACTGATTGTAGTCTTTTCCGGCTTTTATAGTTCTATTATGGTTGAGATAAACCCAATCCCCCATCCGAATGGCATATCTGCCGGGAAAGGTATTGTGAATAGTGATGTTGCGTATTGGTTTTGGCGTACTTCCATTTAACCATAAAGGTAGCATATTGTAGCTATCCTCTGCGATCCCTTGGGGTAAGCTAAAATCTGCAGCAGATGTTAACGTCTTAAACAGGTCGACCTGACTAATGGTGTCTGTGACGACGGTATTTGCTTTTACTTTCCCTGGCCATCTCACAATAAAGGGGACTCTGTGACCTGCCTCCCAGATATCACGTTTGAACCCTCTAAGATTACCTGATGAGTTGTGGCCCGTGCTCATATATCTCTCTATTGCGTAGTTTTCAGGCCCATTATCAGAGGTAAATATCACCAAGGTATTATCCGCCAATCCTTGCTTATCTAATGCCTTTAATATTTCACCGACTATGTGGTCTGTTTGAAACATGAAATCCCCATATCCGCCGGCGTTAGTTTTCCCTTCAAATGCTTGATTGGGGATGATTGGTGCGTGGGGTGATGGTAAAGCAAAATACAAAAAGAAGGGCTGTGTTTTTGTCTGCTTTGAAATATAGTCAACGCCGCGCTGCGTCAAGGTTGGCAAAACATCATAAAATTTCCAATTTTTGACGGCTGGCCCAGGACGGACTTCCCATTTACCCTCACGAGTTGTCGCGTCAGGTGAAACCATAATAGTGGTGGGTTCCTTGAGTACACGATCATCTTGAATCCATGCGTACGGTGGAAAGTTAATGGTCCCGTCTCCAAAATAATGGTCAAACCCCCGGGCTAGGGGTCCACCAGGTATAGGCTTGGACCAATCATACGCATCAGCACCGAATACCGTGCGTATTTTAGACTTTTTAGGGTTCTTGGTTGGGACCACTATTTCAACTTTTTGGGCGCTGGGTTTTAAGAGGGAACGCCAGTCCCAGCCAAGGTGCCATTTTCCGATAGCTGCGGTGGTATACCCCTGACTTTTGAGAACATGTGCTATGGTGATCTCATTCGCTTTGAAGTAGTTTCCACCCATAGTCGGTGGTAAGCCGTGACTATTTCGCCAATGATATTTTCCAGTTAGTAGTGCGTATCGACTAGGTGAGCAAATTCCAGAAGAACTATGGGCATCGGTAAACCGCATGCCTTGCCTTGCGAGGTTATCAAGATTAGGAGTGCCAATCTTGGAGTGCGGGTTTTGGATTGCTAAATCACCATACCCCATATCATCAGCATAAATAATGACGATATTTGGCTGTGCTATTTTATCAGCGTTTGCATGAGCAAGCACAACAGCGAGTGTGGTGACAATAATCATCGCTAAGACAATGTTCTTCATTACACGCTCCTCGGTGAATTAGCCTCGTACTCTGTTAGGTAATATAACCTAACAGAGTGGCCGCGTTTTTTCTGTCAGAAATGTGTAAAGCCTGACACTTGTTGCTCCTGCATTTCTGCTATCGCAATTATCTACAGGTATAAAAAAAGGCCACCGAAGTGACCTTTTTTGGGTTGTTTAAAATCTAGAGATTA
>JBELHI010000130.1:0-5855 GCA_042091475.1 Alteromonadaceae bacterium | reverse complement strand
GCGCCTGTAACTGAAGCGCCTGTAGCAGAAGCGCCTGTAGCTGAAGCACCTGTAGCTGAAGCGCCAAAAACGGACAAAATTGAGTCGGTATCAGGGGTTTCTATTAGTGACTTATATGTTGTTAGTTGCGATACCACAAAACCAGAAGCAATTGCCCTTCCAGAGCCTTCGCCTTTGCCAGGACAACTAGCGGATAACGAAAGACCTGACCATCAGAATTGCGGTAAAATAGCAAAAATGGAAGATGCGGGTAGTTCAGCAAGTGCACCAACAACCAATCCGACAGGTATTGCCGATTCAGAATAATCTATTGGTAACGCTAAGATTTAAAAAAGGTCAGCTGTAGCTGACCTTTTTTATGTATTTTGATTGTTCGCTGTTGGGCATTAGTAGTAATAGTCTTCAGAGAGTAAGCTGAATCTAAAACTTAACCTTACCTCGTAAGTTTTTTGTGGCGCCGGTTTTCTTTTTACCCTCTAAACGCCTTTTCTTCGATGCGAATGTTGGCCTTGTCGCTTTGCGGTGCTTATCTTCAAAGGTTGCTTTTGCGATTAACTCGGCAAGACGTTGTATAGCATCATCTTTATTTTGCTCTTGGGTGCGAAAGGATTGCGCCTTAATAATCACAACCCCGTCTTTATTGATACGACTATCTGCCCAGTTTAATAATTTAATCTTGTTTTTCTCAGATAACGATGACGATCGGATATCAAAGCGCAAATGAATGGCAGAGGACACTTTGTTAACGTTTTGACCACCGCTACCCATGGCCCTGATGGCTGAACAGGTAATTTCTTGTTCCATAATGAATAGATTGTTAGACAATTTTATCATTGTTAAATCCAGTAAATACGATAGCCAAATGTTACGCTAAATGTCGTCAAAAAAACATGCCTTATCCTACACTTTACCTTCCAATGTATTAACCGACTTGCCGAATTATTGTAATATGACAAATGAACTTATTAGCAATAGTCGTGATTGACAGCTTTTCAATATAATTTATGTTCGTCATTTACATATCGTCTGATTCAGAAGTCTATGATTTATAATGATTTGCGCTTCATTAGCTGAGTTAACGGCTATTTCTTTGCCATTAAATTGGCTAATTTAATCAAAATCCAGTACACTTCGCGTCCCTTTGGTTTGTGCGATAATCACGCAAACTATTTTGCACCATCAGAGAAATATTGACATGTTATTTACCGACCTTGGACTTTCCAAACCTATCCTAGATGCTATCGATGCACAAGGATATACTTCCCCTACTCCAATTCAACAACAGGCAATTCCTGCGGTTATGGAAGGCAAGGACGTCATGGCGGCTGCACAAACAGGTACCGGTAAAACTGCCGGTTTTACCTTACCTATTTTACATCAGTTGAGCACCACCAAAAAACCACAAAATGCTGGTAGTAATTCGGTCAGAGCCTTGATCTTAACTCCTACAAGAGAGTTGGCGGCTCAAGTTGCTGAAAATGTATCTCTGTATAGTAAATTCCTAGACATAAAATCGTGTGTTGTGTTTGGCGGCGTCAAAATTAACCCTCAAATGATGCAATTGCGTGGTGGCGCTGATATTTTGGTAGCAACACCTGGTCGTCTATTAGATTTATATAATCAAAATGCTGTGCGTTTCGACAAGCTTGAGGTGTTGGTACTTGATGAAGCCGATAGAATGCTCGACATGGGCTTTATCCATGACATAAAGAAAATTATTAAACTGGTTCCAAAAAAACGCCAAAACTTATTATTCTCAGCTACATTCTCACCGGAAATACGCACCTTAGCAAAAGGCTTAATTACGGATCCGGTAGAAGTATCTGTAACCCCAGAAAACAGCACCACTGATTTGGTTGAGCAGTTATATTACCCAGTTGACAACAGTAAAAAAACCAACCTGCTTATACAGTTAATTAACGAACACAAATGGCAGCAAGCACTAGTATTCTCTCGTACCAAACACGGTGCAAACAGGATAGTAAGAAAGCTTGTGGCCAAAGGAATTACTGCTGCAGCAATACACGGTAATAAGAGTCAAGGCGCAAGAACTAAAGCGTTAGCAGAATTCAAAAATGGTGACGTTAATATTCTTGTAGCCACAGACATTGCCGCACGTGGTATTGATATTGACCAGCTACCTCAGGTGGTCAACTTTGACCTACCTAATGTAGCTGAAGACTACGTTCACCGTATTGGACGCACGGGTCGCGCTGGGGCAACCGGTAAGGCAATATCCTTTGTAGCGGCAGAAGACAGAGCTGATTTATCAGGTATTCAACGTTTGATTAAACAAGTGATACCCCGAATAACTCATGACAAGTTTGTACCGACAATAGCGGTTGACGAAGTCTCTCTTGATTCACGCCCGGTCAAACCTAAAAAACCAAAGAAACCTCGCTCAAATAACACAACGTTTAATAGCCAGGGGCAAAGCGGTAAAGGTAACGGCTCCGATGCCAAGCCTAAACAAAAACGTCGTCGCAACCCATCAAAAACCACAGTTGGAAAAGTAGCCAAGACTAACTCTGTGTGGTCAAATCGCGACTAGCTGATTGACAGAACAACGGCCCACGCTATTAAGGGTGGGCTTTTGTCACTGCATTATCTAATTTTTTACGTTTGTGAATTGGACAATAGCTGGTTCAGATTATCTGCCCATTCTAGGGTGCCAAGCGAGTTCACGGTGCTCTTCGAACCCCGCTCACAAGCTCACAGTGACTTAATTCAAATGATTCATTCAATTGGGTTAACAGGACAATGTCTACCTTTCCTAATACATCTCTGATAACGTCCTCTGATATTTCAAAGTAAAATAACCAAGTTCCCGTCGCTGTTTCACTCTTTAATTCAAGATAGGTATCAGTAACAGACCAATTACCTGTTTGGTATTTGTGAATGTGTTTGGTTGACTGTTTAGCGTTAAATTAATAAGTACCATCGATATTAAGCAACAGCTCTAACTTATCAGAGCAGCCTTGTGGATGGTAGCTACCGGCAACTTGAGTCATCTGAAACCGCGTAGGTTCTTGGCCGTTACTTGCGGTTAAAATCAGTCCAACATTATTTTTTGTATGCCAGTGATTCCCTGACAACAATAATTGATGTTGAATGTGAGGCCAACCGGCCTTTTCTAATGATTCAGTCAGTAGTTCAAACTGCCTAGCTCCGCCTGCATCCATTGAGGAATATATAATGGTTGGTGAAGTAATATCACTTGGAATATCTAATTCATTAGGTGTCACAGTCAAGCCCTGTGATACCAATGAATCTTGAGCTTGTTTGATATCATCCAAAGACAAATTACGAGTGTACAGGTGCACATTAATACTACCGCACCCAGCGACAACAAGAACTATAAGCAATAAAATTAATAGCTTTATTTTAATAAATCTTTTTTATTGTTAGTGTGAATAAGGACTAAACAACCAGGCTCTGATTAATACTCTTCAACGTATCTAAAGGTCTGCTAGATTGTGTAATAGGCCTACCAATAACCATATAGTCCACACCGGCTTTTAACGCCGCTACCGGTGTCATAATACGTTTCTGATCACCTACTTCACTGCCCTCTGGACGTATACCGGGGGTTACAAGGACAAAGTCTTCTCCTAACGCTTGCCGCAACGTACTTGCCTCTTGTGCTGAGCACACCACGCCATCAAATCCGGCAGCTTTGGTTAATTTGGCAAGTTCCAGCACTCGTTCCTGCGGGGACATATTAATCCCTTGTTCCCGCAAGTCATCCTCTGACATACTCGTCAATACGGTTACCGCAATCAGTTTAGGTCTGCTATCACCAAACGGTTCTAGTGCATCTACAGCCGCCTTCATCATTTTAGTACCGCCACTTGCGTGGACATTTACCATCCACACCCCAAGTTTTGCAGCTGCAACACAGGCTTTGGCTACTGTATTTGGAATGTCATGAAACTTAAGGTCAAGGAACACATCAAAACCATCATCAACAAGTTGTTGCACAAATTCAGGACCAAAATAAGTGAACATCTCTTTACCAACTTTGAGACGACATTCTGAGGGTTGAAGTTGCTTAACAAAACGTAATGCCTCTGTTTGATTATCAAAATCTAGTGCTACTATTACTTTTTTATCTGTATTCAATTTAATCTCCATCAAGGCCACGAATTGGCTTCACAGTATCCCATTGGCGACACGAAGGACATTGCCAATACAGTGTCTTGGTTGAAAACCCACAATTATCACAACGATAGGTCGGTCTCGCCAACATTTGCTCTTTTAATAATGCTTGTATTTCAGTAACCGATTCTTCAGTGATTGAATTCTTATTGCTGTAGCCTGCCAATAGGGCTTCAAATCCTTTGACCGATGGACGCACACGTAATTTCGTCAGCAGAAACGCCCTTGCCGCTGTGTCACCCTCACTATATTTCAATAACCGTGCTTGAAGTAAATACGCCGAGGTTGATTTTTCACTATACTCTTCCAACGTTAGATAAAGTTGCTCACTTTGCTTTGTCTCGTGCGCACATAGTAATAAATCACTAGCTAACTCTGAACACCAGATAATATCTTTTTTAATTATCGACAACATAACCATGTAAGCTGATTGATAATTTTTTTGCGCCATATAAAGTTTATTGAGCAAAATCAATGAACGAATTGGATATGGAGAGATCTCCACGACGCCTTTTAGCCAATTAATGGCCACCTTATAGTTGTCTTTAACTAACTCGGAAGATGCCATTTCACAATAGAAATGACCTATCACTTGCCGAATATTATCTGTTGTTTGAGGTTGATGGCGAATATAATCCTCATACAGTGCTATACCACGTGTCCAGTCTTTGGTTGTCTGATATATTTGTAAAAGCTCTGATACGGCGTTATTGCTATAGTCTGTTTCGTTTAACAAGTGCAAAAAACTTTCCTCGGCTCTTTCTAGAAAACCCGCCTGAAGGTAATCAATGGCCAACTCATTTAACGCACTTGATTTTTGTTGCAATGTTAATCCTTCCCTAACAACAATATTTTGATGTAAGCGAATCGCTCTGTCTAATTCACCACGCTGGCGAAACAGTTTACCCATTGCAATTTGAGTGTCCCAATGTTGGTTATTGGAATCCATCATTTTGATCAGCGTATCAACGGCCTTATCCTTTTCGTCAGATAATAAGAAATTTAGACCTTTATAATAATGATTGGCTATTTTATCAGAGGATTCTCTGTTGGCTTTATTGACCGCATTTCTGCCCATCAAATAACCGTAAGCAGCTGCAACGGGGAGTAATAAAAACAGTAACTCTATCATTTAAATGTTAAGCATTAACAGGAGGTTTGGGGCGAGATACGCGGGTAATTCTGTTCTTTATACGCAATAGTATTAGCACTGTTAACGTCAAACCCGCGCCACAAACAACGCTTGCTGCAATAACATATGACAACGGCACAGCACTTTGAGCAATTAAGTAGTTAACTGAAACAATGTGCTCATTCTGCGAACCGATAGCTAGAGCAACAACTGTTAACATGATAAAAATAACAACGAGTAAAAGCTTCAAATTATATTCCTTGGTTATAATAATGAATCTAACAAAAAGGGCGTTCCAATGGAACGCCCTTTTTAGATAAATTACCAAATTAACTGTTTAAACTGTCGTTTACTCTCTCTCGTAACTCTTTGCCAGGCTTAAAGTGAGGTACATGCTTGCTATCTAACTCAACTTTTTCCCCCGTCTTAGGGTTACGACCCAATCTCGGTGCCCTGTAATGTAAACAGAAACTACCAAATCCTCGTATTTCTATACGATCCCCTTTCTGTAGGGTATGAGTCATTTGTTCAAGTATTTCTTTAACTGCAAATTCAACATCTTTTT
>JBELHI010000129.1:2024-5941 GCA_042091475.1 Alteromonadaceae bacterium | reverse complement strand
TCAGTCTGTTGTACTGCAATCACACCAAGCACTTTGCGTTGGTGGATAATAGGGGCACCCAAGAACCCATAGTAGGCTTCTTCGTCAGCTTGAGGAAATAATTTAAAACGCGGATGAGATTGAGCGTCTTCAACGTTAATAGGCTCTTCTCGCTGGCCTACAAGGCCAACCAAGCCTTCTTCAGGTTTTATCCGGATCACACCAACGGCAGATTTAGACAACCCTTCGGTCGCCATTAGGACATAATCTTGATGTTCTTGTTCCAGTAAATAAACCGAACAACAATCTACATCCATAGCATCTTTCACACGCAGAGCAAGACAATCAAGGGCCTCACCGAAAGACGGTATAGCTGCAACTTCTTGAACGATACTCCGCAGTGTTGTTAGCATAACCTTTTCCTACGCGCGTTTTCTGCGACGCCGGCGGCTAAAGTTTCCTTTACCCCCTTGAAACAGAGCTGTAGCAGAAAATTCCTTTAAAATTTTACGATATACATCGCGTTTAAAAGACACCACATTGCGCACAGGATACCAGTAACTCACCCAACGCCAATCATCAAATTCTGGATGACCGCTGCGGGTGAAGTCCACACTGCTTTCTTGGCTGTTAAGCTTTAACAAAAACCATTTCTGCTTCTGCCCAATACATACCGGGTTAGTCCCCTGACGGATGTATTTCTTCGGCAAACGATAGCGAACCCACTGCTTACTTTGCGTTAGAATGGTGACGTCATTTTTACTTAATCCGACTTCCTCGTACAGTTCTCTGTACATTGTTTGTTCTGCAGTTTCCCCTTCATCAATTCCGCCCTGCGGAAACTGCCATGAATGTTGGCCATGTCTTTTAGCCCAAAAAACTTGTCCTTGGTGATTACAAATTATAATACCAACATTCGCGCGGAACCCATCAGCGTCAATCACTTAGACCCCTGCTATAAATGTTTTTTGTCATTTTTCCACAGACGAGAGCACATTAACAGCTATTTTAAATATTTATCGCAAGAAACAATCAGAACCCAAGGATTAACTGTTAAGTACTTTGATAACTTGCGATTTATTAGAGATATTTATAGGATATACTTTGGTCTATATTGGATACAACAGTTTGCAACCACCAGCATCTCCACCACAATCAGAGCAGCAGCTCTTAAACAATGCAAACGCCATTGCGGGTCTCACCTTAGGTGATCTTGCCGACATGGCTGGTATCACTACGCCGATTAACTTCAAACGAGACAAAGGCTGGACTGGACAGCTCATAGAGCTTTGGCTAGGTGCCTCTGCAGGATCAAAAGCAGAACAAGACTTTCCCCATCTGGGTGTCGAATTAAAAACCATTCCCGTCAATCATCACGGTCTACCGTTAGAAACCACCTATGTTTGCTATGCACCGTTACTGTCAGCCAGCGGAATAAGTTGGCGAGACTCTAACGTGTACAACAAACTACAGAAGGTATTGTGGGTGCCGGTACAAGGTGAGCGGGATATTTTGCCAAAACACCGAGTGGTAGGCACACCATTTATCTGGCAGCCTTCTGAACAAGAACTCTCCGCACTCGCACTCGATTGGGAAGAGATCATGGAGTTGATTGCATTAGGTAAAATTGAAACCATTACTGCTCGTATCGGCGAATGCCTGCAATTGCGACCAAAAGCTGCTGACGGTAGTGCTCTTACTGATGCGATTGGCGAACACGGTGGGTTAATTAAAACACGTCCAAGGGGCTTTTACTTACGCAAACAATTCACCCTGCAACTACTGCAACGGGCTTTTAGTCAGTAAACAACGGCTTGGATTAGCACTGAAATTACTACCAGTACGCCGTCTTTTTTATTGCCACTGTGCGGGTTTGCTCCAATACCGAGAGTAAGCGCTGGTTTTTCTCGTCAACCCACGAGATCAGAGGGTAAGCAGATTCAATTTCAGCACACTCTACTTGGGCAAGTAACCCTTGTAAAACGTGTAACTCTTCAATACCAGATAAAATATCCACCCATGGCGAACGGAATTCGGCGCGTTCACTGGCAACAAAACACTCGGCAAATAGCACACCCGCAAAATATGCCTGGCGCAGCGGCGTATATTGTTGAATAGCTGAGGTCAGTTGCAATGTCTCGCCATTGCCAAAAAAGCCAAATACCGGTGACCAATGCTCGTTCAAGCATGTTACTGCGCAATTTTTTACTGATTTCAAAGCAGCGTCGGGGTCTGCTTTGAACCACGGCTGATTGACCAGTCCTTCCACCAAGGCCAACTGAAGCAGATTTTTAGCTTCGCTGTGAAACATACTCGTGATGTGTTGCTCAGACAACAAGCCGGTTTTTCTGCCAGCGATATACGCCGAAAATTCAGGGTACTTAGCTAATGTTTTATGAAACAATCCCCGTTTAGACGCGAGTGTCTTTATTACAAAGAAATCATCTAGCCATTGCCATTGATGCAACAGCTGTTGACTTTTTTGCGCCATATCGGTCAACCATTCACAGCTAAACCATTGGGCATATTGACGCAACAAGTGGTGTAATAAGTTAACTTCCCTGGCAATCGCTAAAATAGCGCTTTGACTGTTAGTTTGTTGATAACACTGTTCATGATACTGCCACTGTTTAATCACAGATTCTAAACTACGCAAAAGTGATTGAGACAGGGTGTCCGTGGCTGTCACTGGCACAAACTCAAGTTCAGCGTTAGCTTGCATCACCGTATTGTTGATTAGATGATATCCACGAGCCGCTTTTGACAGATAGCCTAACCGCCCAGGTATTAAGCTTATGAGTTTCCTCGCCACGGAAAATAAACAGTCGGTGTCACCTGAAATCAACTCAAGTTCAATCTCGCAAATAGGTGACTGCTGACCATTAGCCTCAACGTTGCCCTGATCAAAGACGATTTCAATCTCAGTGCCAGATGCTAAGGTAACAAAATACGCATCGCGACTAAAATGGGTCACAAACTGCGACACTAAACGTTCTTGTAATCCATCTAGGTCAAGCCCCTCAGGCCAATTGTCAGTGGCAAATAACGCAACGTCTAATTGCTCATTTGGTAAGTCAACATTGAACTCAGGACGTTGTTGCAAACCACCGACACTTTGCCCAGCTGTCTTTAATGTTTGCTCAAACTGGCCGTCGCTGCCGCGCACCCTAAGCCCGCAATCATGCTCACGCAAAAGGCCATCCACGGTGTCGTAATAGTCGTTATACAAGTTATGTTGAGAATGGGTAATGGTACCGTCAAGTGTCTTTAGTACCTGTTCTTCCAACAACCGTTGGGCGTCAGCTGAAACCAAAAACTTGAGTTCTATTTCCGTTGTCATACCAGCAAATAAAGAATAATTATGTAAGACATCACCTTACCCCATTGACTCAGGAATTAAAAGTCGTCAGCTAGAATCTTGCGGTAAGTTTAATTGATGCTTGCGTTTGCGACCACTAAGCCCTAATATCGAACCCAGACTAGGGACTGCAAGATAATGAAAGTACTGTTAAATTATGCCTATTAAAATTTTAAAAAACCTCGCCATTTGGGTACTTTTAAGTGCATCTACTGCCTCTGCACAAGAGCCACAAAATACGGATGATAATGTTCAGCCTGAAGCCTACATTACCGAGGACCTGTATATCTTCATGCACGCAGGGCCCGGCAGACAATACCGTATATTAGGCAGTGTCAATGCTGCAGAACCAATCACCGTGGTAACCACCAGTGACGATGGCGAGTACACCGAAATCCGCAGTAAAAAGCAACGCACTGGCTGGGTTGAATCAAAGTTTATCAGCGCCACCCCCGGGCAGCGTAAACTAATTCCAACCCTTAAAGCCGAAATAGTTGAGCAGCAGGCAACTATCGACGGGTTAGCCGCAAATAACAGCCAACTTAATGCACAAAACAACAACCATCAAAAACGCATCAAG
>JBELHI010000129.1:0-1924 GCA_042091475.1 Alteromonadaceae bacterium | reverse complement strand
GCTAATGCCACCAGCACCTTGGTTCAAGAAGTGCGCCAAAAAGCCGCCGGTGGCGAAGGTGTAGAGGCGTTTCTGCAACAATACAGCTTAGACACACAAGAAGGTATATTGTTAATGTGTCTAGCAGAAGCCCTGTTGCGTATTCCAGATGCTGCAACGGCGGATGCTTTGATCAAAGACAAATTGTCCATCGCTGACTGGAATTCACATCTAAAAAATAGTGACTCGTTACTGGTTAACGCTTCAACTTGGGGGTTGATGCTCACTGGCAAAGTCATACAATCGCCTGATTATGATGACAACAGTGATGGCCAAACCGTATTGAGTAATCTACTCAACAAGTTAGGTGAACCCATTGTACGCAAAGCCATGTACGCTGCGATGAAGATCATGGGTAAACAATTTGTCTTGGGTCGCAACATCAAAGAGGCAATACAACGCAGTAAAAAGCAACACGCAGCAGGTTATACACACTCTTACGATATGCTTGGCGAAGCCGCGTTAACCAACACCGATGCAAAGAAGTACTATGATGCCTACCACAATGCCATTGCCACCATGGCAAAACATATAAACGGCAGTAACCAGCAAACCGCGCCGACCATCTCCATTAAACTATCCGCACTCCACCCGCGCTATGAAGAAAGTCAGCGCCATCAAGTACTGACAGATATGAAGCAGCGGATCACCACGCTAATAACACACGCCATGAGTTGCGGTGTGGGTATCAATATTGATGCAGAGGAAGCTGATCGCCTAGAGCTATCATTAGCGCTATTTGAACGCTTACTACAGGAGCCAAGTATTGGTGAATGGGGGCAACTGGGCTTTGTGGTCCAAGCATATTCTAAACGCGCCATGCCAGTACTGATGTTATTGACTGAGTTAGCCAAACAACACAACACCATCATCCCAATCAGACTGGTAAAAGGGGCATACTGGGATTATGAGATTAAGCACTGCCAAGAGCTAGGCATTGATGGTTATCCTGTATTCACCCGTAAAGCGGGGACTGATACCAGCTATCTTGCTTGCGCTAAATACCTACTCAGTGACTGGACTGCGGGTAAGTTATATCCACAATTCGCCACTCACAATGCACAGACGGTGTGCAGTATATTAGACATGGCCAACGGCAGAGACTTTGAATTTCAGCGGCTGCACGGTATGGGCGATGCCTTGTATGACACCCTAATCAAACAGCAACCTAGGCTGAATGTGCGGATTTACGCCCCCGTCGGCGCCCACCAAGACTTATTACCCTATTTGGTCAGACGCCTGTTAGAGAACGGCGCAAACAGTTCTTTTGTGCACAAGCTGGTTGATCCCGGCACTCCGTTATCAATGTTAACCGGTCACCCCGTGACACAATTACAGCAGCAAAATCAATACAGTAACGAGCACATAAAACCAGCGCCCCTGCTATTTGATGACAGGGCTAATTCAAAAGGCGTCAACCTCACCATTGCCTCTCAACGTCAGCCACTACTTGATGCTATTAGCCAACAATCGGCAAAGCAATGGACAGGCTACCCGATTATTAATGGGGTTACCTTTGCCAATGATGAGCAGGCATCAACAGTCACTACACCACAAAACACGGCGCATATTATTGGTCGTATGTACTGGACCAAACCAGAGCAAATAGCCCAAGCTATGGAACATGCCCAACAGGGTTACTTTTCATGGCGTCAGCAAAGTGCAGAAACCCGTGCTCGCGTATTGGAAACCATGGCCGTGAAGCTGCAAGACAACAGCGACGAATTGCTCACCCTGTGCTGTTTAGAGGCAGGTAAAACCATTGATGACGCCATCGCAGAATTGCGTGAGGCAATAGACTTTTGTCACTATTATGCCGTGCAAGCGCGCAAACTCTGCTCACAGCCTAGCCATTTACAAGGACCAACGGGTGAAACCAACCAGT
>JBELHI010000128.1:0-5983 GCA_042091475.1 Alteromonadaceae bacterium | reverse complement strand
TCAGGAAAGTCTACGGCTACAGCCAAAAAGACATTGCGGCAAAATTAGAAATTAGTCAGAGTACGGTGGAAAAGCACGTATCGGCCGGTATGAAACGGTGCATTGAGTTTTCACGTGCAAGTAAAAAAGATAATAAAGTTCGTCCACTTTCAAGGGTAGGAAAGCAAAATGGATAATGTAATTGGCATAAACAGCCATACATCAAATGACGATGACATATTACAAGAGGCATGTGACTGGATAGCCAAGTTAGATCGTGAGTTATCTGTCAAGGAAGAGCAAGAACTTGGACAGTGGTTAGCATTGTCAGCACAGCATACAGAGTGTTTTCTTGAAGCTGCGAGTATGATGGACAAACTCGATGAACTGAGTCGATTAGAGAGTCTATTTCCAGAACAAACAACTGAAAAACGTACCTCAGCAATGTGGATAACGGCTGTGGCAGCGTCCTTTGTGCTTTGCATGAGCGTGTTATTAATGACACAGACAACACCACAAGTAGAAGATAGTCATTTTACCGCGGCTTATCAAACCACTGTTGGTGAAAAGACAACGATACACTTACCTGACGGTAGCACGTTAATTCTCAATACTGATACATCCGTCAATATTGATTACAACAACCAATTGCGAATGATCACCCTTCATAACGGCGAATTACACGTAGACGTTGCCCACAACCGCGATATCCCGTTGCAGGTAATTGTGAACGACAAAGTGATACAAGCTGTAGGTACAGCCTTTAACGTTCAATTTGTTGAGAATTCTGTTGAACTCATTGTTACCGATGGTGTGGTACAAATAGGACAGCAACCAGAGAATACCAAGGCGCCGTTACCACTCAAGGCTGATATGCAGCTAACTGAAGGACAACAAGTAGAATTCCCACAACAACCGTCATTAAAAGCACAATCGCTATTGTTCAACGACATTGATAAACATGCGCTATCATCAACATTATCTTGGCAGCGTGGACGTTTAGTATTTAACGGTGATAAATTACATCACGTATTAGATGAAATTAGCCGCTACAGTGGCGTTACATTTAATATTGAGAACACGCCTAAGCTACGTAATTTGCAAATTGCGGGGGTATTTCAGACTGATGATGTGGAGCAACTACTCACAGTGCTGCGCCAAAGCTTTAAGTTGAATGTAGAAAAAAACACCAATGGTGTGATTCAAGTGAGTGCCGGATAAAAATTTTCCCAATTAGGTGGATTAAACGGTGCGTATTGCTATAGCTCACCGTTTTCAATGGCTTTTAGTTGTTGTACCTTGTCTAGCCAATTTATTAGTTTGTGGCTGGTGTATTTCAATAAAAAATTGTTGCGAGAGGTAGTGAGGATAATCTCATGCTGCTCAATGGGTTGCCAGTGGTATTCATTACTCACTAAACTTAGCTGTTTGTGTTGACTACGTCCGTATTTTTTATTTAACGCTGCCATCACACTGTTAAGCTGACTAGGCATTAAACCATACATGCCCTCAACAAAAACCCCTTCTTTGCACTTGTAATAAACATTGGTCTTTTGTCCCATTAAGGACTGACTTTTACCCGATAATAGTTGGTTGGAATTACCATTTAATTCTACGTTAGCTAGTAATAAATCTCGTGCAATCAACTCATTACATTGAATACCAAAAGGAATATCCCGAAAGCGAAATTTACTATTCAAAGCGTTAGCATTTACCGTTGGCCGAGGAGTTTTAACGACATCACGTAATGGTGATGACTGGCGCTTAAAGTCATACAAGTAACGAGTCACTAGAGCAAAGCCAATTCCTTCTGCGTTCAATAACTTGCGGGTTGCTATCCCGATTACGTCACCTTTTTGATTAACCACTGGGCCGCCGCTATTACCAGGATTAATCGCCGCTGACATTTGTAAATAATCAATATCATTTAACTGTCTTACCCCACTTACAATACCGGCTGTAATTGTACCCGCTAGACCATGAGGGTTGCCCATGACAAAGACAACACTGCCTGGACTGACGCTTTTAGAAGAAACAATATTTAAGTACGGCGTGTTGGATAATGAAGTAGAAAGCTTTACCAAATCAATATCATTATTAGCCAAAGCAACTTTGCTCACCTTTGCTTTTTTACCACCGCACTCAAGTACAACAGAGTCAGCATCTGCTATTACGTGAGCATTGGTGATCACATGACCTTGTTGATCTATGATAAAGCCACTGCCAACACCTAAGCGCTGTTTATCGCGGTCTAGGGCGACAACCAAACACAAGGCGTCCTTTGCTTTAATGTAGATTTGACTTGCATCAATTGGACTAGCAGTAGCAGAAAATACTAGCCAAAACGTTAACATGCTAACTAGTCTTGATATGAAATACACTGCGAGTCCCTGCTTATTACAATTTTCACACTTTAAGTATAGTCTGTAACCGCGAGTTTGATTTAGAACTTAGGTTTAATCCTTATTAGTAGCGACTTACTCGGTATACGAGAATCAGGTGTTTTATCATTCATTGTTGTGTAATACTCAGAGCTTAAGATTACACAATACATAAAGGACGTGCAGCTTATGCTAAATCACAATGCGTATCCCATTAGCGACAATAGACCTTTATACATCAATGGTTTGCGAATCTTTCCTGACCGTTTTGATTACGGTGTAATTAGTTGTTCTTTTTCATCTGTTGTTCACGTTGAGCTTCGCCAGATAACGTGCCCTGAGAAACAAAAGAATAAATTTGAATTACTAGTCATCAGCAAAGGGGGAGAACAACATCTATTCCAAAGTAGACTAAAGCACGACGAAGAAAAACTGTTACGGGGTCACGACTATCTGTGCCAACAAACTTATGCAGCGCGAATGCACAAGTATGCAGAACAACTTAAAAAGCACGGTAAAATGCGATATATGGATTGTGACATATACGCCAATGGCACCGTTCTCAAAAATGATAAAACCTATAGTATTCAACATTTAGATTTAGTCACAGGCTGTGCCACTGTCAAGCAAGTGGCGTTATTGGGGGAACAAGGACAGTTTCATATAAGTAGAGACAAGGATGTGGTTGTCGCCTTGCTTGATCACATAATCAAACATCCCAATGCCAAAGCAACAGAATTAAAAAATCATCGTCAGTGTATTACCCATAAAGACTCAGAGTTAGACATTCTTGTGGCGAATATTGCCGGATTGTTTTGTAAATATTGTTTGATTGATGACAGCCTGCGAATAGCCCAAGTCAGGCACTTGAAACAGTTTTTAATCTCCCATCTTAAATTGTCCAAACAAGGGATGATTTTTGCCTTACATGATTTTAATCAAGCTAACAATAATGCCCATGACTTTGGTTACTACGCGCAACACTTAGTGGCTGGTACTGAACAGAAACGTTGTCTCAGAAGGCATATCATAGACGCACTGTTTGTTGTTGGCTTAAAAAACGAACATCTCAGTGCGAGTAAGGAGCTGTTGCTTCTCAAAGTCCAGCAATTGTTTAAAATACAGAGCCGAGCCTATGCAGAATATAAGCAAAACAAGCGTAGTTCCAGTGACAATAACAATCAAAGAACACAGTATTTTGCACTTTTTGGACTTAAACAAGATTGTAGTGAGCAAGACATAAAAACAGCCTACAAAAAAATTGTTATACGTTTCCATCCTGACAGGATGCACCATTTAGGCCCCGACATGGTAAAAAAAGCCGAGGAAAAAATGAAACAAATTAACCAAGCTTATGCTGTATTACTCAAGCGAACCGCTACAACCCCTGCTTGAGGTAAGATGCGGTAACCTCAACGTCTAGCTTTTCAAGGCCCACCCAAGGTCTATTTTTATCTGGCCTTTGATTGTTAATCGAGACACCAGCCGTACTTCTTCCCTGTTCAATATAGCCTGTTAGTAAGGTTTTTAGACGACGGACCTGAGTTGGATGTTGTGCCGCTAAATTAATGCTTTCTCCTGGATCTTTTGCCATATCAAATAGCTGAATATCTCCGGGGTTTTTGATTTCTGTGTCTTTTGGATTATGTCGTCTAGTGCCAGCATCAGCGTGTAAAATGAGTTTCCATTGGCCATCACGGATAGCGTAGAATCCTGCGTCTGAATGATAGACCACACCACCTCTTGCTGTGTCTTGACGGTTAGCACCCAACAATTCAGGGTAAAAGCTCTTACTATCTGGGGCCTCGTTTCCCCCTAAGGTAACGTTCAATATATCCGCCATTGTTGCATAAAAGTCAGTACTAGAAATATGATAATCTGATGATTGGCCAGGTTTGATTGCTTTGGGCCAGTGGGCAATAAACGGCACACGATGTCCGCCCTCATATAAAGAGCCCTTTAGTCCGCGATATATACCGCTGGAATAATGCCCCTTAGCTTGCATCGGTGCGAGCTTCGACATAGGCGATACCCCATTGTCGGCAGTAAAAATGACAAGGGTATTGTCTGTTAAGTTTAACTTCTCTAGTGTCGCCATTAGACGCCCAACATGATGGTCCATCTCTAAAGTAAAATCCCCATGTAAAGAAAGATTGCTCGAGCCTTTAAACTGTTGAATGGGCACTATCGGTGTGTGAGGTGCATTGAGAGGGAGGTACAAAAAAAATGGTTTTTGTTTTGCTGCGACTTCGGTGATCCAGTTGATAGATTCATCAAATAGAGTACCCATCACTTCAGATTGGATAAAGTTTTTGTCATGCCATCCAGGCTTAGCGTTAACCAAACCGGCTTCTTTGATGGCTTTTTTATCTGCCATAAAGTGTAAGTCACCAACGACTTTATTTTGGTCAATGTAGACATGAGGAGCCATATTTAATGAGGCTGATAGTCCATAAAATTTATCAAATCCCCTTTCCGTTGGACCTTGCTGAATGGCTTTGGAAAAGTCTACCCAAAGACCATCAGGGGTATTTTTTTTGCCTTTTTGCCACTGCCAATTCATTCCCAAGTGCCATTTTCCGATCGCTGCGGTATGGTAACCTTGGCCTTGCATAAAGCCACCAATCGTGGCTCGGCCAGACTGAATAAGGGCGTCTGAATGGCCATTGGTAACACCTTTTTTCATCTTTGTACGCCATGAATATCGGCCCGTCAAGATACCATATCGGGTGGGCGTGCATACCGCAGAGTTGGTGTGCATGTCGGTAAACTTAATCCCGCCTTGGGCTAACTTATCAATGTGTGTGGTATTTATTTTGCTGTGCGGGTTGAAACTGCTGATATCACCGTAACCCAAGTCGTCGGCTAAAATATAAATCACATTGGGCTTGTCATTAGCAACGGCATCAAAACAAATTACCATTGCGGTCGTTAGTACTAATATTACTTCCCTGACTTTCTGCGTCACCATGATTACAAGCCTCTGTATTTACTAGATAGACTACAATACGACATCATCAACTCAATGACTATCAATCACCTATAATTTACAATCTATTGACATAGGAAGTACCAGCATCAATGACTGGCTTCGCGTAATGTTTGCCCATACCGCAACAAACTATTCACCACGTCTTGCAGTGCGGGCTCGTCTTTCAGGTTATCAGTTTCTGTGAAGTCAGATGAAATATCGTAAAGCTGTAAATCACCATCTGTACTTACAATTAATTTGTAAGCCCCGTTACTTACTGCATAACCACTAAACCGCGCACTGTTAAGTTCCGAATAATTATAATCTCTAATGAGTTCGCCGTCGCCCCTGAGCCAACCAGCGATACTGTAACTATTTTTATACTGAGGTAACGGCTGGCCAACTAACTCTACGATAGTTGCATACAAATCAGTGCTATTCACTGGGCTTTGGGTTCTGGTGTTAGTGCGATCCACACCTGCGCCAGCTATCACCATAGGTACACGAACACCGCCCTCAAATAATGAGCCTTTGACATGCCGTGATGGGAAAACTTCACCATCTGACACTTGATTACCCGTACCATTATCCCCCATAAAAATTATCGTAGTATTTGCTCGTTGGCTAGATGACAGCCCGTTCAATAGTCGGC
>JBELHI010000127.1:1252-6019 GCA_042091475.1 Alteromonadaceae bacterium | reverse complement strand
ATTGCTTCGGAGCCAAAATAGCTCATGGTAGGTTCATCTGTGAGATTATTCATTTGGAACAACAGGCTCATATTGTCACTAATAAGATAAGAAGCCTGATAGTCCACCACGGTTTCAGAAGCAAAGTTAACTATTTGCTCATTGACTGCCACTTGCTTGGATACAAAGGCGTCGCGATAACGCGCTGAAAGGCGGGTTTCAAAATCTTCATAAGCCCAAAATATGGTCGCAGACACCACGTTTTCTGATAAACCAGGCAACGCCTGTGGCACTGAACTGCCGCCAAGATCCGTTATGCTTTGAATTTCACTTTCCGTGAATGAATAACTGATATTGGCGCCAAGGCCAGATAACATGCCAGGCAAGTCACTGTAAATTTGGGTGTAAGCTAATTCTAAACCGCGAATATAGCCGCCCTCTTTATTGTTAACTGCGGTTTCGTAATTACCGTTCACGGTTGGCAAGGTCAAAAATTCTCTATCGCCGTTAGCATCTAATTTAGCCTGTAACTCACCGTCTGCGTTTTGCTCTGTTAGGTAAACACGAACCTCAGAGGGCACGCTGAAGCCATTGCCGGCAAAATCAAAATCAGGAATGGTAATGTCATTAATGAATGATTTAATTTCCTTATGGAATACTGCGGCTACAAAGGCACCCGTTGAGTCGTCAAAGTAACGTTCGTAGGACAGATCAAACTGATCAGCATAGAAGGGACGCAAATACGGGTTATTGCGGCTCTTGCCTGTCAGCTCAGCAAAGTCTCGAGACAACACCAGCTGATTGGTATCAGGGTCAATGGATGCGGTTTCTGCTGATACTGAGGTACTAGCATCAGCAAATAAGCGGTTAATGGGTGGACGCCCCATCACTTTTGCCGCCGCTATACGGACCTGCTCGTTATCAGAGATTTGGAAACTTAAATTAAGTGACGGTAAGTAATCTGTGTAACTATCAGAAATAACCGTAGGACGATAGAAATCACTGATCAAGCCCACGTCATCCATAATGTACTGGGCACCTAAATTAGGATTACCGCGAATGGCAATAGTCTCACCATTTTCATCAACCACAGCTTCCGCAACATTTTGTAATACGGTGGAGGCTTGCTCTGACTCTACCATACGTACACCCAGGTTACCGGTGACCGGAATGTCGCCTATCTCGGTATCAATGTTCAGTTGTACATAGGCAGCCAGGACTTGCTCATAAACTGCGCCACTTTCTTTCATGGTCCAGTCATAGTTGCGGGGCTGAATGGGCATATCTTGTTCAGCAATATCATTGACCAAACCACTGTGACCGTAACCCCAAGTTTTTACCGGCTGAGGCGTCCCATTTGGGAACCAGGCATTTAACGCCTTATCTAGGTCAATGGCTAAATAACTAGGGAAATAATTAAAGGCACCTTGCCAATCAACCACCTCAACCATGTCATCAGTTAACTGTAGTGGTGGCTCTGCGGCATCAAATGAGGAGTCACTACCGTATTCAAATACCGAACGGTCGTTGTTGTATTCACGATCAGAATATCTTACACCCACTTCAACGCCAGAAAACAAAGGCGCATCATCAAACACATATTGCGCATCAAAGCGATAGGCGTCTATGTTGTCGTCATTTTGATACGGGTAGATACCGTATTTGCTTACCATCACACGATTAATGTCAGTAAAGGCATCAGCTTGGTTGAATGCCAAATCAGGCAAATCCAAGCCATTGAGCTGGTAATTAATGAATACATTGTTATCTACTTCTGGGACGGCAGCGTTGGCATCTTCAGCCACCAGGGACCAAAGTAAGCCATTGCGGAAATCACTTTCTGCACTGGAATGAGAGATGTCCAATTGCACACTCAAGTTGTCAGTAATTTGCCAATCCGCATTAATGCCAACACTGGCCACTTGATCGTAATCCGTGTTGTCATCATTGACTAATTCTGTGCGTGTCCAACCATTTTGAGTACCCCTGGCAATATTGCCACCAGTAACGATATTGCCGTTATATAAATTGGCGTTATAAGCATCCGCAGACATTTCACCCAGTTTCACTCGGAAACCTCTGGCAAAGTCGATAGAGTCAAATTTGGACAGGAAGCCGTCTACTTTTAATACAAAGTCATCTGTGGGGGCCCACTCAATGGTTGCCATATAACCATTGCGGGTTTCTTCTCCACCTTTATGTTGCATCTCAAAGCCTTCACTGGTGTAAAGGTACTCTAAGGGATTATCAGCATTAGATACTGACTCACCTACATAGCGGTCAATGAAGTTGGCGACGGCTGGAATTTCTTGCTTACGGTTACCCTGTGCATCGCGGTCATAGCGATCATATTCTTTATAAGCTAATCCAATGAATTGAGTGGATGCACTGGGCTGAAATAATCGTGCATAACCCAAGGCCACACCCAAGGTTTCATCAAGGAATTTACCTTGATAAGAAAAACTAATACGGTTGCCGGTTTCCGACGCACCGGGCACTTCACTGGCACGGTCGTTGTACATACCCCGCACATTCATACCAAATTTTTGGTCGCCGTCGATAGACAGCGGGCTCGCTGTTTTTAATTCAACACTACCAGCAACGCCACCCTCAATAAGAGAGGCCTTAGGTGATTTGTAAACGGCTGCAGATTGGATTAATTCTGACGGGTATTGATCAAATTCAATGGAGCGGTCACCACTGGTGGATACTTGCTCACGTCCATTTAAGGTAGAAAATACAAAATCACCAGACATACCACGAATATTAATTTCCGCCGCCTGACCGCCCGTACGAACCGCTGAAATACCAGGTAAGCGGGTCAAGGCATCGGCCATAGAAACATCTGGCAAAGCGCCTAAATCATCTGCTGATAATTGTTCTGTCACCGTATCTGCAAATCGCTTTTGGTCAATAGACTTGACCAAAGAGCGCATAAAACCTCTGACTTCAATCACCTCAACGTCAGCGCTTTCATCCTTTTCAACGTCCTGTTGAGCATATGCAAATGAACTCAGGGTAAAACCCGCCGTGATCATTGCCATGGTCAGAAGGTTGGGTCTAAACATAGACATAAGTATCCTCCAATGCATGCTGAAACGTCACAAATTAAGGCAATTAATCCGTCAGAAAACAGCATTTTGTTTTTTATTTGTAAATTATTTGTAGAGTTTGTATCACAACTGCAAAGTCAGGTCATTGATATGCATACGTATTCAAAAATCACCAAAATTCAATGTAAGGGCTTACATCCCTTGTGCTTACAATAACCTTGATGAAAACCGCGGTATTTATATGGCTTCACCCTAGGTAAAAAACCTCATCCGTTAGGGATTCAAAAATGTCACTAAATGGATGAATACGTATGCAATTTGGTGTACCTCAAGGTGGCAATCGGTATTATCTCGTTAACATTCAATTAACCCAACGTGGCGTCATGTTAAAATACCTCTCTCTGTTACCCTTCACTCTCTTGGCATTTTCACTGTGCGCCAAAGAACTCAGCGTTTCATCACCTGATGGCGCTATTCAAGTGATTGTCAGTGATCATGGCGGTGATGGTATTCATAACCATCCTAATTACCGCGTAAACTTCAACAATAAAGAAGTGATTTCCATATCTAAACTGGGCATGGC
This sequence comes from Alteromonadaceae bacterium, assembly GCA_042091475.1. Taxonomy (GTDB): domain Bacteria; phylum Pseudomonadota; class Gammaproteobacteria; order Enterobacterales; family Alteromonadaceae; genus CAXRGH01. The sequence goes on along the minus strand of JBELHI010000127.1, from coordinate 2,404 downwards.
CTTTCAATCTGCGCCGGCCTTTAGTGATGGCTTTACTATTACTCAACTCTCAAAAAGCCAACATAACAGTGAGTGGCAACAGCCCTGGGGCGAAGAGCAAAAAATAACCGATCAACACAATGAACTCCTTGTCCGCTTTAGTCATTCCCGAGATGTCGCTAATCACTACCATGTGCGCTTCCGCGTGTTTAATGGTGGTGTAGGTTTCCGTTATGAAGTACCCACACAGAAAGGCTTGGACGGCGCCATTAATATCACTAATGAACTCACTGAGTTCAGAGCCACGGATTATGACAATGCCACGGCATGGTGGATCCCAGCCCGTGGCTGGAACCGTTATGAATATGTCTATACCACCAGCGCATTTGACCGGATTGACCGTGTGCATACCCCCTTTACTTACCGCAGTGCGGACGGTGTCCATGTCAGTATCCACGAGGCGGCTTTAGTTGACTACGCCAGTATGACCCTCGATCTACGCCGTGACGGACGTTTAAAAGCGGATCTCACGCCTTGGTCAGATGGTATTTTAGTGAAGAAAAACGCCAATTTCACTACCCCATGGCGAACCATTCAAATTAGTGATGACGCCACAGGATTAATCAATTCCAACCTGATACTCAACCTCAATGAAGCCAATAAACTAGGCAATGTAGACTGGGTAAAACCCGGTAAGTATGTCGGGATTTGGTGGGGTATGCATATTGGCGAAAATACTTGGGGCAGCGGCGAAAGCCACGGCGCCACCACATCAGAAGTCAAACGCTACATGGATTTTGCCGCCAAGTACGGTTTTAATGGCGTACTTGTTGAGGGATGGAACCATGGCTGGGATGGGGATTGGTACTTCAACGGCGATGTATTTAACTTCACCAAAGCCTATGCAGACTTTGATATTGAGGCGATCACAGCCCACGGTAAGTCCTTGGGCGTGGAATTAATTGGTCATCACGAAACCTCAGGCAATGTCACCAATTACCGCAATCAGATGGATGACGCATTTGACTTGTACCAACGCCACGGGGTCACACAGGTTAAAACCGGTTATGTAGCAGACGCCGGCCGTATCAAACGTATTGACGAACAAGGTATTGTTCGTCATGAATGGCATGACGGTCAGTTCATGGTTAATGAGTACTTACACAACATAGT
>JBELHI010000127.1:0-1152 GCA_042091475.1 Alteromonadaceae bacterium | reverse complement strand
TATGTGGTGATTTATAGTCCCTTGCAAATGGCGGCTGACTTGCCCCGTAACTATCAAGCTAAATTAGATGCCTTTCAATTTATTAGGGATGTACCCGTGGATTGGCAGCACAGTAAAGCGATTGCGGGTGCCGTGGGTGATTACATTGTGATGGCACGTAAAGACCGTCACAGTGAGGATTGGTATGTGGGCGGCTTAACTGATGAACAAGCACGAACGGTCACTGTGCCACTGGATTTCCTTACTGCGGGGAAAACTTATCAAGCGGAGATTTATAAAGACGGTGACAAGGCTCACTGGGTCACGGCTCCCTACGATATCAGCATTAAAAATCAACGGGTCAGTGCTAATCAAAAATTAAAAATAAAGATGGCTGAAAGCGGTGGTTTTGCCATTCGTTTCAAACATATAGAATAGAATGTAAAGAATACTTTCTAGTATCACCAGAGTATCTCCATCATTTTCCTGTCAGCCTTTACTGGCATGATTGAGATGCTCTGTGGTTTAAGATAAGCTGTTGATATAATAATTATAAAAAGTCTATCTCTGTATGAAATCAAAAGTTACGTCATTTGACATTGCTTATGAGGCCGGTGTTTCTCAATCTACTGTGTCTCGAGCCTTGCGCAATAGCCCCTTGGTCAATCAAGAAACCAAAGACAAAGTGTCTGCCATCGCCAAGAAGTTGAATTACAAGGTCGACAAAAATGCCAGTAACTTGCGTTCACAGCAAAGCGGCACTATTGCCCTACTACTGTTTGAAGACCCAACCAATGATGACTCCATGATCAACCCTTTTTTCCTGTCTATGCTAGGTAGCATCACCCGCGCCTGTGCCAACGCGGGCTATGATTTATTGGTGTCTTTTCAACAAATGAAGAGTGATTGGTACAGTGAGTATGAAGACACCCACAAAGCTGACGGTATTATTTTGTTGGGCTATGGGGATTTTGTGGATTATGAAGAGAAGCTTAAGCAGCTGATTGATCAGCAAACCCATTTTGTCCGCTGGGGCTCAGAGGTAAAACACTTACCTGTGGTGTCTGTAGGCTGTGATAACTTCCAAGGCGGATATGACATGGGTAAGCATTTGGTCTCCCTCAACCGCCGCCAAGCCGCATTTATTGGTGAAGCATCCACTCACGCACCGGA
>JBELHI010000126.1:0-6022 GCA_042091475.1 Alteromonadaceae bacterium | reverse complement strand
ATTCAGTGGCCAATTCAGACGTTATCTTACGACCATAAATACTCGGCCCTCGCGTCCCGACAATAGCCATCTGCCGATGTTTTACCGCGGCCAAGTTACCTTGCACAAAAAGAATTAAAGGTGGTGTGCTTATGGTTGCTAACAACGCTGGATAAGAGTCTTCAGAAAGTGATACTAGGTGGCCGGAATCATTACTTTCCAGCCATTGAGAAGCACAAGACATGGCCCCGAGTGATGGGTTAAAGCGTTGCTTAATTTGATTAGAGCTCCAACCAATATTAGTCAGCTCTTTAGCTGACAACTGAAATAATGCGGCGGCCACATCAGGCATTTTCTCTGACAACCGAATTAAATAACGCCCAGTGATACCGTTTACCAAGCTTAGACAAAGCCATTGTTCTGGCGTGTACATATGCTCCATCACTCCTAGTTTAATGACTGTACAATAAAATCAGAGTCACGTTTATTATTGAGGGTTAACAAATAACCAAGGGCTAATTGAGTGACAGGAAAATAATGTAATAATACCAATTCTCCTGACGGTTGTTTTATCACGTTATATTGTGTTTCTGATGTGGAGCTTTTTACGTCAATCATTTCATGCATTGCCAATACGGTACCCCGCTCAACGGGTTGGTTTGCCATGATGCTTGCGCCATCAAGTTCTACCCAGACTAACTGTTCCGCTTGTAAGAATTGGTTTTTTACTAATAATGGTGAAATGATACGACCAATTAATGTCGATTCTCCGTGAAAAGGGATCGGTGAGTGTGCTTCCGCTGCGACCAAATAATCTTTATCCGTAACTTCAGCAGTCGCCTCCGTGATTAACATATACACAGAGTCTTGGACTGTCTGTTTACGTGTCGCTTTGGCAATAACAGTGAAGATTTTTTTATCTAATGGCAAGTGGGTTTGTTGCACCAGTGCGGGACGTACTAGCCAAAATATATCGCTGCCATTTTCTGGCAATGTATCAACTGGCGTCTTCAGCCAGTCACCTTCAGACACGACAAGTCTTTTTGATTTGCCGGATAACAACAGCGTAATGCCCGCAAAGTTTGCAGTTTGCTGGGCTGAGTAGACGCGATACTGAGTAAAAATTTGCTGTAACTTCTGTCGCTCTTGTGGGGTAAACGCTGTTTTCGTCTTATACCGTATTTTCGTTGTTGGTACTGACGTGATGCGCGCTTTTTTTGATATCCCCTCTGATGTATTAAACGGCTCGAGTGGCACCGCAATCACTTGGTATATGGTTAACAACATGGCAAGTGCAAGCCCTTTGGTTAACCGATAGTATGTAATAGTCATAGATAATCTGGCCTCATATATCGCAAAAGCATTAGTATTTGGTTAGAATAATCATGGTAGGATAATTATGAGTGATCACTCATTTAAGTAAGTATATAAACCAATACGAGGAATGCATGCATGGCATTGTTAGAAGTATTACGATTCCCCGATGAACGGTTGCGAAATGTTGCCAAGAAAATCGACTCCGTAGACGACAGTATCCGCAGCTTGGTGGATGATATGTTTGAAACCATGGAGCAAGAACAAGGTATTGGTCTAGCCTCAATACAAGTCGATGTGAAAAAACGTGTGTTCATTACCAATGTTACTGCGGAGCAAGATCAGCCTTTAGTTTTTATCAATCCAGAAATCACGCACAAAGAGGGTTCAGTCATCAGCGAAGAAGGCTGTTTATCCGTTCCTAATAACTATGCCAAAGTAGACCGCGCAGAGAAGGTCACGGTATCCGCACTGGACCGAGATGGCATGCCATTCACCTTAGAAGCTGATGGTCTACTAGCAATTTGTATCCAACACGAACTTGACCACTTAAACGGTGTATTATTTGTTGACTATCTATCACCCCTGAAACGCCAGCGTATTCGCAAGAAATTGGAAAAAGACGCTCGTTTAAATAGCAGAGCTTAACTCAACCGGATTAAAGTATTTTGACTCAACCATTAAACATTATTTTCGCAGGCACGCCTGAGTTTGCCGCGTTACACTTGCAGGCATTAATTGACTCGGTACATAATGTCGTGGCGGTATATACCCAGCCCGACAAACCGGCAGGGCGAGGTAAAAAGTTACAATCTAGTGCGGTTAAACAACTCGCTATCAGTCACGACATTCCCTGTTATCAGCCCCCTAGCTTAAAAACTGCAGACGCCCAAGCAGAATTAATGGCAATTGATGCTGATATCATGGTGGTGGTTGCCTACGGTCTTATTTTACCCAAGGCCGTATTGGATTTCCCTCGTTTGGGATGCATTAACGTACACGGCTCGCTATTACCGCGTTGGCGTGGTGCGGCTCCTATACAACGTGCAATATGGGCGGGTGACGAAGAAACTGGCGTGACCATTATGCAAATGGATGAGGGGTTAGACACGGGCGCCATGCTACACAAATCATCACTCACCATTGCCGCCGACGATACCAGTAAAACTCTATACAGTAAGCTGGCCAGCACAGGCCCGAGTGCATTACTCAATGCATTAGATGAAATAGAAACACTGCAACCTGAAGTGCAGAATAATGAGCTGGCAAATTACGCCGAGAAACTTTCAAAAGCCGAGGCGCTAATCAATTGGCAAGATACCAGTGAACAGCTCAGTCGTAATGTTCGCGCGTTTAATCCATGGCCCGTGAGTCACTTTAACCATGACGAACAAGCCATAAAAGTCTGGCAGGCCAGTGTTGTTCAATCTACTCAAGAGAGATCTCCTGGTACCGTATTAGAGATAAATAATGAGCAGATTATTGTTGCAACATCGGTCAATGCGTTAGCCCTTGAGATACTTCAATTACCCGGTAAAAAGGCCATGCCAGTGAGAGATATTCTGAACGGTAAACCTGATTGGTTAAAGGTTGGAGATATTATCGGTGGCTAAAAAAAATCTCCGTGCAGACGCCGCAAAAGCGGTATTTGCGGTACTTGAAAACGGCCAGTCTCTGCGCGAATGCTTAACCCCGCTGCTAGAGCCACACAGTGACAAAGATAAAGCATGGATCCAAGAGATGGTATATGGCGTGTTACGCCATTTGCCACAACTGCAAGTGTGGTTGCGGCAGTTACTCAACAAACCACTTAAATCCAAACAGAAAGTCATTGAACATCTACTACTTGTTGGGCTTTACCAATTGGCCTTTACCCGAGTTTCCACCCATGCCGCCGTGGCAGAAAGTGTAAACGCCTGCCTATCATTAAAATCGCCCGGATTAAAAGGCTTAGTGAATGCCATACTGCGAAACTTCATCCGCCAAAAACTTGATAGCGAACCGTCCTCCGATCCTGTGATATTAAGTGGTCTACCTGGCTGGCTTCACAAGTACCTCGACCGCGCCTATGACGAGTCCATATTTGCTCAGGTGATAGAGCAAAGCCATCAAAAAGCCCCGCTTTGGTTACGAGTTAACACCTGTCAACTATCCCGAGAAGCATTCTGTGAACAACTTAAACTCGCAGATCTCGACTATACCATCAGTCCATTGCATGCAGACGGGGTTATTCTTAATTCACGCAGGGATGTTACCTTGCTACCTGGCTTCTCTGATGGTTGGTTTTCAGTACAAGACGGCGCTGCACAATTGGCTGCAGATTACTTGCCGGTGAAAACCAATCAACGGGTACTAGACGCCTGTGCCGCGCCAGGTGGTAAAACCACACATATACTGCAGCGCCATAACAACAAAGTTAACTGCATTGCGTTAGACATTGAAGCGTCGCGTATGGTGCGAACAAAAGAGAATCTAAGCCGGCTTCAGTTTCAAGCGGAGGTTGTGATCGGCGACGCTAGTGAACCGGAACAATGGTGGGACGGTATTCCCTTTGATTGTATTTTGTTAGACGCACCTTGCTCTGCAACGGGCGTGATCAGACGTCACCCTGATATTAAATGGTTGCGCAAAAAAAATGATATCGACGTTTTAGTTAGCCTACAGGCAAAAATAATGGATCGGCTGTGGAAAACCTTGGCACCAGGTGGTACGTTATTGTATGCAACCTGTTCCATTCTTCCGCAGGAGAATAAGCAGCAAATTGAGGCGTTTTTGCAACGCACACCTGATGCAACAGCACAGCCACTCGCAGGTGAAAACGGCCCTTGTATGCAGCAAATTCTGCCTGGCGAAGAACAAATGGATGGCTTCTTTTATGCAAAATTACATAAATCTTTGCCCACTGACGGACACTAAAATAACAACATGAAAATCATAATCCTTGGCGCTGGCCAAGTGGGTGCCACCCTAGCAGAGAACCTTGTTGGCGAAAATAATGACATTTCCATTATTGATCTCAACCAAGAGATTTTAAGGCACCTGCAAGAAAAACTAGATTTACAAGTTGTCATTGGCTGCGGCTCTCACCCTGACGTGTTAAAACAAGCGGGTGCCGAAGACGCTGACATGTTAATAGCGGTGAGCAATAGTGACGAGATTAACATGATGGCCTGCCAAGTGGCCTACTCACTGTTTCAAACGCCAACCAAAATCGCCCGTATTCGTTCAGAGCAATATTTGCATTACCAAGATGAGTTATTTAAAAATCAGTCTATTCCCGTTGATCATTTAATTGCGCCAGAACAGTTAGTCACCCAATCTATAAAACGTCTAATTGATTACCCGGGTGCGCTGCAGGTGGTAGAATTTGCCGGTGGTAAAGTCAGTTTGGTGGCGGTCAAAGCCTATTACGGTGGATTACTGGTGGGACATGCACTGTCCACATTGCGTGAGCATATTCCCAATGTAGATACTCGAGTTGCCGCCATTTACCGCCGTGGACGCCCAATCCGTCCATTAGGCACAACGGTAATTGAAGCAGATGATGAAATCTTCTTTATTGCTGACACCAAACACATTCAAACCGTGATGTGTGAACTACAAAAACTTGAAGCCAAATATCGCCGCATCATGATTGTAGGCGGTGGCTTAGTCGGTGCTGGACTGGCTCGCCAGTTAGAAGCCGATCACCATGTCAAATTGATTGAATATAATCCAGACCGAGCACAGCAACTGTCTACTTATTTGAATAAGACCATCGTGTTTTGTGGCGATGCCTCCGACCAAGAACTGCTACTAGAAGAAAACGTTGATCAGGTAGATGCTTTCATTGCAGTAACCAATGACGACGAAGCCAACATCATGTCGGCATTGTTGGCTAAGCGTATGGGCGCGAAAAAAGCCATGGTATTAATTCAACGGGGTGCTTATGTTGATATCGTGCAAAGTGGTGAGATAGATATTGCCATATCACCGCAGCAAGCCACCATATCCTCCTTGCTGACTCACGTTAGGCGGGGTGACATTGTCAATGTATACTCGTTAAGGCGCGGTGCAGCAGAGGCTATTGAAGCCATTGCTCACGGTGACAAAAACACCTCCAAGGTAGTGGGTAAGCAGATTAAAGATATTAAGCTACCACCAGGCACTACCATTGGCGCGATTATCAGAGAGCAAGTAGATGTCATAGAAGACAGTGAGTTTAACAACGAAGAGGTTATCATTGCTCACAGTAATACTGAGATCCAAACTAACGATCACGTGATTCTGTTTTTAGTCGACAAAAAATATATCAGGGAAGTGGAAAAATTATTCCAGCCTAGCGCCTTCTTCTTCTAGCGCTAGGTTGGCAATTAACTTCGCCAAAAGGTCGGCGACAGAAGTACCAGTAAAGAGAATACTTCTAACCGGCCAAATAACATGGCCATAATTAGCACCCACTTGCCTGCATCAGTGACATCACTATAATTCACCGCCACTTCACCTAAGCCAGGTCCTAAATTGTTAAGTGTTGCTGCGGCGGCTGAAAACGCGCTGATATCGCTCATACCTGTGGCAATCAATAACAGCATGATGAGTACAAAAATTAGCGCATAAGCGGACAAAAAGCCCCACACAGCTTCAACCACACGGTCTGGTAATAAACGCGAGCCTAACTTCACCGAGTACACCGCCTTAGGGTGAATTAGCCTATTCACTTCTCGGCGTCCTTGTAAGTACAACAATAGCA
>JBELHI010000125.1:0-6033 GCA_042091475.1 Alteromonadaceae bacterium | reverse complement strand
CGACTGTTCGACCGTGATACCAACACTGACACTATGGATATTCGATTAGCCTCAGCCTCTGAGAATGGGGATGACAATCATTGGGTATTTGGCGCCTACATACGAAATGAACAACAAGGCTTAACTATGACTGACCATTTCTTTGGCGTACCCATCGTATTTTCACGTCAATTTGGCGCAAAAAACACAGCTATGTATGGTGATTTGTCGGTGCCATTGTCTGATGCCAGTAATATCAAAGTCGGTCTGCGCTCTGAACATTACCATAGCGATTACGCAGACAGCAACGCAGTGGAAAATGGTAACGATGAAACCTTACATGGCGGTCATATCAGTATTGATAATCAACTCAATAAACACCATTTTACCTATGTTCGAATCGCCAAAGGCTATAAAACTGGCGGGGTTAATATCAAAAACCATGACGAAATACCCTTAACCTACGACACAGAGTCTTTGTGGAATTATGAATTAGGGATTAAGAGTATCTTGTCTAACCAATTACACACCCAAGTGGCGTTGTTTTATCAAGACAGAAAAGATGCTCAAGTGGAGCAAACGTTTGCGGATTGTACTGGTAACAGTGCATGTACAGGATTCACATCGTATTTTATCAATGCAGCGAAAGCTAACAGCTATGGCCTAGAAGCTGAATTAGTTTACTTACCGGTCGAGCGGGTCAAAATTAACGCCAGTCTAGGGTTAATGAACAGTGAATTTGAGGAATTCTCGAGCTTTTCCCATGCCAATAGTCTGCGTATTGCCAGAGAAACCGGTGCTTATGTGGAAACCGACCTTTCAGGTAAAGCCTTGTCCCATGCTCCAAGCTATCAATTTGCAGTAAGCGCGAACTATGAATTGACAGAAGACATTAATATTTGGGTATCAGTGGATGGCAGAGATAGTTTTGAATTGGGTGATAATCACAATGAAACGACGAGAGCCTACGAGTTATTTAATGCTAAGCTAACATGGATGCCCAGCAGTAACCTAACCTTGGCTTTATTTGGTAAAAATCTGACTAACCAAGATTATATTGTAAGAGGTTTTGGCACTTGGGATAACGATCCAAGACAAGGCGACGGCTATGACGGTTACGGTCCGTATTACCAATTTGGTAACCCCCGTGAGTTGGGTATTGAGTTGTCATATCAATTTTAGATAGTTGAACCCTAATAATACCAGAGCTTGTGTTTATTTGAGGGCATAACACCGTCACCTTTTGCTCAGCCGTTACGGGGCAATATCCTTTAGTTCACATTCCTTCAGATGAATACAGTTTTCGTTATTAGGCTTTTATTTTCGTATGATTACATTTCATGGTTGAAGCAATGCCCTGCATTTTCCCTTTGCGCCAGATTGACATAAAAGCGTGCGTATTTGGATAAATTATGGTTTGTTTATTGCGCTGTAAGCATATGAATCATAGACTAAGGTCTACTAGTTCAAAATCATCATTTCAATAAAAGGAAGTAGTAATGTTAAGGACGCGCGTTGTTTTGTTAAGTTTAGGACTTGGTGTTGCAGCTAACGCTGTGGCGGACACAGGAAGTGTAAATAACGGCTTTGGTATAAAATCATGGCCGTCTTCTGATCATTACAGTTTGGTATCGTCGGTGGGAAATCCCGCCATGGCAAGTTTGTTGATTGGGCATAAAGAGACCTATCGCATGTCATTTTTGCCAACGCTACAGTTGAATACGGAAATTGGTCAAGTTGATAATTTGGAGGACGATCTAGAGTATCTAAGTGACATACTCGATGATCCTGACTCGGCACAGCAATCGGCAAGTGATGTGCTTGACCGTTTCGAATCTGTGTTAGATTTGATGGGTGACCAAGGTTACGTTAATTCCAGTATGAGTTTTACAATTCCACTGCTACCGTTTTATATGAATAGTAAAACCCTTGGCGGCACCATTGGCGTAAATGCTGAGGTGAATGCTATTGGGGGGTTTAGGGTACTAGACGACGCCTTAACCTTTGATGATTTTCAAGGCAGTTTCAATACCGCTACGTCACTTTATGTAAAGGCAGCTATTGAGAAAAGTTTATCAGTAAATTACAGTCGCCAAGCCTACAAGCACAAGTGGGGAACCCTGTATGCCGGGGCAAAATTGAAGTTGGTTGACATGGAGTTGAGCAAACAAGTTTTGCCTTTGATGTATATTGATGGCGACCAGATTTCTGACATCATTGTTGATGAATATGACAATAATTTGCAATCTAGTACTGGCATGGCTATTGATTTAGGTTTTGTTTGGGACGCTCCAACATATCGAGTTGGCTTGACGTTTAACAACCTTAATGAACCTGAGTTTGAGTATGGCGCCGTTGGTGTGAATTGCCAGCAAATCAGTAATAGTAACTCCAGAGATAATTGCGAAGTTGCAAAATATTTTGCTGAACAAAAAGGTGAGATTAATGCATCTGAAGTGTATGTAAAGCAAACGACAGCGGTGGTAGATGCGATGTACAAGTTAAGTAATCGTTGGTTTGTATCAGCTGCGGCGGATTTAGTTCAATATACCGACGGTATTGGAAATGCACACCAGTGGTCACACATTTCCATGGCCTATAACGGCGAAGGATGGGTGCCAAGTGCGCGTTTGGGCTACCATACAAACAGCATAGGTTCTCAGACTTCAAGTGTAACTTTTGGAACTACTTTATTTAAGTATGTGAATTTTGATCTTGAATATGGCCTAGACAGTGTGTCAGTTGACGGCTCTGATATTCCCAGGCGCTTAGGTTTTGGTTTAAGCGTACAGCAATCATTCTAACGGTATTAAAAGGACTTAAACATGCGAGTAATTCACAATCCTTTATCTCAATTCGCGCTTGTCGGTGCGTTTTCGTTTGTAATTTTTTTAACTGGTTGCAATGACATTGACCAAGATACCCCTGCCAATGCTGGGACTTCAATCGCCAACACTATATACAATGGTGTAACGGCAGAAGGTTACATTGCCAATTCAACGGTGTTCTTTGATAACAATAACAACGGTGCGCTTGATGCATGGGAACCATTTGCCTATACCGACAGCAACGGCTATTTGTCATATAACCCGTTAACCAATACAGACTATTGTGCGGCCAACGCAAGTGAGGTTGAACAGCAATATTGTCTGCAAACTAAACAAAATTTTGATTCAGTGATTATGCGTATCAATGGCGGCATTAGTAGTACCTCAGTGCGGCCCGTTGGTGGACAATTGAGCCGTACCATTGAAAATGTTGATGCCAATACGGCGGTGACTCCCGTGGTTTCGCCATTTACATCTCTGATGACTCACTTGGATACGGCTCAGCATCAGCAACTATTGCAATTGCTTGGTTTGTCATCAGAGCTTATTGATATTAACTATCTTAATTTGCCATTACAGCTATCAGATGGCAGTAGCGCAGATGGTGTTTACACTGACTTGGCGATGAAAGCTATGCTGATCCATAAAGTAGTGGTCGTTATAAATCATTACTTCACTCAAACGTACCCAGATTTGGGCGCTGAAGTCGGCATGCCATATGATGCGAGTAATATGGTTTACAAAAGCTTGGCCCAACGTCTGCTGGAGAATAACCTTGATATAGTTGACGCCGTTGCCTATCAGCCTCTGATTTCTCAAGTAATACAAGACGTTGAGCAGGATGTAATGGCAGTATATCAAGAGTTTGAGTTAGCACTACCCGCAGGCATTTCACTCGCTAACCAACAAAATATTTCTAGTGGCTTAGTGGTATTACCCGAAGTGATGGGATATTTGCAAGCAATACCCGTCAATAACGTCGCGAGTGTTAAAAGTTTTATGCAAATGATTGATGAAGTTATTTGGCAATTTTTGAATGATGAAACGATTGCCAGCGGTCGTCAGTTAAGTCGTACTCAAGTAATGTCAAAAGAAATAGACGCCCGAGCAAATCGTATTGATTTTGGGGATGTGTTAGCGGATTTAAAAGTTATCTTAACCACAGCGCTTCCAACGTTTGACACAACCACAATAACGTCAGAAATGACCGATGATGGCCTTGTCTTCTCAGTAGATAATGAAGATTTGGAAGATCAAGTATTGGAAAATACCGTAGATACAACAATCACTGAATTAGTTGCGAGTATTTCTACAATGGTGATGCACGACGCTGAAGGTGAAAGTAAAATAGCAGCACTTGCCGCTAACACGGACACATCAGCACTGAATAGTTTTGTAGAGCAGGCATCTACATTGCAAGATGAAATTGACACCCTTCCCACCTTTGAGGCGCTAGATGGCAAAACCATTCGTATTGCGGACGATGATTTGGGTACCACAAATTCACAGAATGACCGTGAAATTGAGTTGTATTTTGCCGCTGATGGCAAGTTAGCTGCTTGCGCGAAAAAGGTTGAGGATTATTCTGGTGGCGAGTTAGGACTAGATGATTTTTGGGGTAAATTCGGCGAGGGTAGTTACAGTGTGGTTGGTGATGACAATCGCACCTTGTCTATCATCTATGAGGTAGAGGACGGTGCAAAAATACAAGGCTACTTCAGTATTTTACCCAGTGAAACAGTCAACGGTGTGGAGAAGTTTGCATACAAAGGTGCTTTTTCAGCATCTGACGGTAATGAATCTCTTGTCTTTTATAGTGAACAAGGACTAACTGATAGTGTATCTTCAGGTGAAACTCCACCCACTACTGATACTGAATGCGAGGAACGCTTAGGTAGCCGTATCATGCGCTAATATTAGATGACTAAAAAGGGCTCTGATTACTGGGTAATCAGAGCCCTTTTTGTTTTTGTGATGAATCAGTCTTGGCGTTCGTAGCGTCCGCCAGTCAGTTTGTGGGCAATGGCAAGGATTAATGGCATAGGTAATAGCCAGCACAAAAAGCGTATCAGATTATTAATTTTACCGGGTAACCAAATATGCTTGCGCTTTAACATCGCATCAACAGCACCTTTGGCAACCTGTTTAGAGTCTTGCTTCATAAAGTTGGGGATCTTGTCCATGGCTTCTTGAAGTCCTGACGCCTGATGGAATTCCGTTCGGGTGAAGCCAGGGCATACGGCCGTGGACGTAATACCCGACGAATTATAATTGGCATTGAAGGCTGCACTAACACTATTCATGAATGTTTTAATGGGTCCGTACAAAGCACCCCAGCCAGTTGCTGGTGGTGCAAAACCTGCAAGGGATGAAACAATCATAATATGACCATGTTTTTGTTCAATGAAGTCTGGAATGAAACGTTTGCACAACATAATGACAGACGTTGATAACACTCTTATGAAAGCTTCTTCCTCAGCCTCTGATGTATTGTGGAATAATTTGGCGATACTGTAACCTGCGTTACATACTAAAACGTCAACAGTATAATTACTGTCAGTGCAATGCTTTTTTATTGCTGCAACAGCCGCTGGTTCAGACAGATCTACTGCCAATATATCTGTTTTAACACTATGTTTATCCCTGAGTTGAGTTGCCAGTTGTCTAAGGCGGTCGCCACGGCGTGCAACCAACAGTAGATTATATCCCCGATCTGCTAACTGCTCAGCAATATCAGCGCCAATACCTGCTGAAGCCCCCGTGACTATCGCATAACCTTTTTTGTGTTCCATGAAAATACCCATAAATGTAATAACACCAGTATTTACTCACGCTTTAATAGTAAATTCAATGACATATTAGACAATGTCATCATGAGCGGTAAAACTCTCCCTTTAATTGCTGGTATGGCCTAACTAAGGCGCGGTGTTAACTTAAAGTGAATTTTGGGTGCCGAAAACGGCGTCAGGAAGCAATAGATAGATTTATTTTTAAAAATATTACTGAAAATCTCGCACTTCATTCATTGTTGTCTATAGTAATGGGTACCTCTGGTAAAAAGTATGTTAAAAATACGATCTAATAGCCTGTATTTTAATCTTTATGAGAGTTTATTAAGCACTTACATAAAAATGTCATAAAAGACCTTGTGTAAGTTAAAAAGGCGTGTAGAATGCGCTTCGTTGTCAGGGCACAAGCCCAGTCAGCAGGAGCACCGAGAGGCGCT
>JBELHI010000124.1:0-6064 GCA_042091475.1 Alteromonadaceae bacterium | reverse complement strand
GGTTTTAAACATTTAAACCGATTAGAACAAGTGTTGGTGAAACAAGAGATTAGCCAGAAGGGCTGGCAAGATGCCTTGGTGCTAGACACGGATGGCGCAGTAATCGAGACATCTTCAGCTAACGTATTTTGGAAAAAGGATGACGAATTCTATACGCCACGCCTTGATCAATGCGGTATTAAAGGCATTCAACGTTGCCTTGTGATAAGGGCATTAAAAGCTAAGGGAATTGAAGTTCACAGAGTACGAGAACCGGTAACTACTATTTTGTCTGCTGACCATGTTTTCGCCTGTAATAGCATCATGGGTACCGTCTCGGTCTCCCGAGTTGACTCGTCAGTGTATACCCACACTGACTGTATTGAACATTAGGAATAACCACATGACCTTTCGCTTTTCCAGACAATTGATAGCATATCTAGTGATGTTTTTTTTCTTGTTATCTATGCTGCTGTTAGCGGGCCGTTCAATGCTGGTTGAACGTTGGTTCTCGGCCCTTGAACTACCCTCAGATTTGGTTTTGGAAGTTCCGAAAGGTGCTACTGCTAATACCGTGTTGAAACTGCTCAGCCAGCAAAGCGGTTATCAGCAGCAATGGTTTGATAAGCTTTTATTTAAATGGTTTCCAACTATCACCGCAGTAAAAGCGGGACAATTTTCCATTGATTCTGGCGCATCGTTATATCAGGTGATGAATACGGTGGCTACTGGTAAGAGTGTATTACACCCGATTGCATTGGTTGAAGGGTTAACTGCGCGGCAGTGGATTACCCAATTACAAACACATCCTATGATAGACAGCCGCGGTTTTGATCTTGACGCTTATATTACTGAGCAACAATGGACACCAAATAACATTGAAGGCCGTTTACTGCCGGATACCTATCACTTTATTAAAGGTACGCCGATCACCACCGTAATCACAGCCTCCCATTCAGCACTTGAGCGCTATCTTACAGAGGCTTGGCAACAAAGAGCTGAAAATCTACCTTACCACAGCCCTTACGAGGCGTTGATCATGGCCTCAATTATTGAGAAAGAAACGGGTGTTGCCAGTGAACGACCGCGTATTGCTGGTGTATTTGTCAATAGACTGCGTAAAAATATGCGCTTGCAAACAGATCCTACGGTGATATACGGCATGGGAGAAGATTATGATGGCAATATAAGGCGCAGAGATTTGCGTACGCCGACACCTTATAATACATACGTCATTAAAGGCTTACCGCCAACACCGATTGCCATGGCAAGTAGTGCCGCCATAGACGCTGCGTTGCATCCAATGACCACTAACGAGCTTTATTTTGTGGCGACAGGGGATGGAGGTCATTATTTTTCAGAGACTCTAGCGGAACATAATAAAGCTGTGTATCGCTACCAAATAAAACCGTATAAGGAACGTCAGTGAACGTTGGAAAATTTATAGTTATAGAAGGCCTCGAAGGCGCCGGTAAAAGCTCGGCTATTCAGGTAATCACCCGTTGTTTAGAAGCGCACGGTGTATCTGTTGAAAGAACGCGAGAACCCGGCGGCACGCCGATGGCTGAGGCTATGAGGGAGTGTGTGAAATCTGATTGGCAGGAGCATGTCACGGTTGAGGCGGAACTTCTATTAATGTACGCTGCAAGAGTGCAGTTAATCCACAACGTGATTAAACCCGCATTGCAACAGGGTCATTGGGTCGTTGGTGATAGGCATGATATGTCCTCTCAGGCTTATCAAGGAGGAGGACGTGAAATTCCTCAGTCCCTAATGTTACCGCTAAAAGACATTACGCTACAGGACTTCAAGCCTGACTTTACCCTCTATTTAGATGTTGAACCGGCGATTGGTTTACAGCGAGCAAGGGGGCGGGGAGAGCTTGACCGTATTGAACAAGAAGATATTAGTTTCTTTGAACGTACGCGGGCTCGTTATTTAGCTATCGCTGAAGCTGATGATCGTGTTGTCGTAATTAACGCTATGCAACCGCAGGCACAAGTACTTAAAGACATTGAACAAGCGATAAATCAATTTATTAGTTCTTTGTCTGTGTAAACACACAGGTTATTGCAATTCACTGAGCAGGCACTATTACGGTGTTTGCCTCGTCTTTCATTAATTAGGTTAATTTTTATGTTAAACCCCTCCGAGTTAGTGTTTTTTGTTTCTACCATATTTCTCATCTCAATCAGCCCTGGCCTATGCATGTCTTTGGCCCTTAGTTTAGGTATACAGGTAGGTTTTTGGCGTACCACGTTCATGATGTTTGGTGAATTATTGGGTGTCGGTTTAGTTGCTGCTGTGGCGCTTGCCGGCGTGGGCACTGTTATGCAGACATTGCCCTGGTTATTTGAAGTTCTAAAATATTTTGGCGCGGGTTTTCTGATTTGGATGGGCGTGAAAGGCTGGCAGAATAGTAAACAAATTACTGCATTACATACTGTTGAAAATGTCGTCATTCGTCGTCGAGAATTATTCTTGCGAGGATTTATCACAGCCGTTAGTAACCCTAAAGGGTGGGCCTTTAGTGCATCTTTTTTACCCGCATTTATTGCTCAAGAGGCATCGTTTTTGATTCAGAGTGTGGTTATTATCAGTATCTTTCTACTCAGTGAATTAATCTGCATGTGTATTTATGCTGGAGGAGGCCATGCTATGCGTCGATACCTGTCAAAGGAAAGTCACTTTGTGTTTATCAATCGTTTATCGGCATGTTTACTGATTGTGGTTGCAGGTTTATTACTTAGCCAATAACAGCATGAAAAATAAATTAAATGACGTTGAACTGGCCCATACAGATATCGATGAATTCATTGAATCTGCCGTAAAATTCAGGGGGGGAAGTATTACTCTTTAGTCTATTTTGATCAAGCGCGGTTGGACAATATGACAAACACACGCAATAGTTAATAGTGTTTTCAAGCAATCCTGAGCTATGTGTTGTTGATTATGTCGATAATTTATTTAATAAGGCATGGGCAAACATTGTTTCATGCAAAAAATCATGACCATCTGTCAACGTTGGGGCAAACTCAAAGTGACATGCTGGGTGAGTATCTAAAAACCAGCAAACTTGAGTTTGATGGCGTTTATTGCGGCACATTATCACGCCACCAGCAAACAGCAGGAAGGGTTAAGCAGGTCTTTACCAAGGCTAATATAGCCTTTCCTAAATCCGTAAGTGATGAACGTCTAAACGAGCTCCATGAAGATGAGATATTCGCGGCCGTGGCGCCAACACTGGCGAAACATGACAGTACAATTGCTAGCTGGGTTGAGCAGGCGGAATCGGACCAAAAAATACGACAGAAATTACTCAATGCTTGTTTCCAAATGTGGCAGAACATTCCAACAGATTTAGCCGACGAATTTGAGAGCTGGACACAATTTGCGCAGCGGGTAGATGACATGGTAGCTGACATTCAAAGTCGTCATCAATCCAACCAACGAATTGTGGTGTTTACCTCCGCTGGTGTGATTGCTCGGTTTGTTCAGCTGGCACTGCAACTGCCAGATAGTTCTAATTATTCCCTAATAGAACCGTTAACTAATGTCTCTATCACTGCCTGTATCTATGGCGCTCATGATCTGAGATTACATTACTACAATGACCATTCGTATTTGCACATGCTAGGTGACAAAAATAGTGTAACCTACCGATAATGCACTATTTAATTCACCTCATGGTTACGCGTAACCATCTTAAATCACTTTAAATTATTGATTTTAAATGCGTTTAATGAATTTCATTGTCTGTTCTGGGCCGCTGTTAATATTAGAGCCTTGGTAGGGTTGGCTAAGGGTTTGCCACTGCTCAAGTAATTGTTCTGGGTGCTCAAAAGCGTTATCAATTGCACTACCGTCGCTTTCCATCAGTTGACTCGTGGCGTAATAACCTGCACCGGCAGCGAGTATCTTTCGGTTAGGGGCTGCCTGACTACACAAGGGTAATAGGCCAGCGGTAACCGAGTCTTGATCTAACGCTGTAGCTATGTTTTGAGGAATGATATCGGCGGTCATACGGGTATTGGCAATGGGCGCTAGGGCGTTGATATGAATATTGTACTTTTGTGACTCTAGGCCTAAACAATTCATAAAGCCCACTAGGCCTAACTTAGCTGCACCATAATTAGTTTGGCCAAAATTGCCGTAAAGGCCGCTGGATGATGTGGTTACTACAATACGTCCGTATTGTTGCTGTTGCATATGGGGGTAAACACTGTGGCAACAATTAACGCTGCCCATCAGATGTACGTCAAGGACTTGCTTAAAATCATCCAAGCTCATTTTGGCGAAGGTTTTATCTCTCAGTATTCCTGCATTATTAACCAGAACATCAATGCGTCCCCAAGTAGTCATTGCCAAATCGGTCATTGTCTCAACACTTTCTACGTCAGTAACGGAGCCACTATGGGGGATGGCTGAACCGCCAAAACCACGGATTTCTTCGCAAACGGCTTCTGCGACAGTACTGTCTCGACCTGAGCCATCTCTGTTACCACCCATATCATTAATGACAACATGAGCCCCGCGTTTTGCTAATGCGATGGCGTGATTTTTACCCAAGCCGTTACCCGCACCCGTAATAATTGCAACCTGCCCAGTAAAATCCAGTGACATGTTCTTGTATCCCTTAGTAAAACGTAATTAGTCGCCACCAGTGTATAAAATGTCTGTTAGTATTGCACGTGATACTGATGTTAACAGCGGAGCAAACAAGCAATGGTTAGCTTAGATACTTTACCTCTTTCGAGTTTTATTGATGACCAGTGGCGTCCGAGTGATAAACAATTTGCCGTACACAATCCATTTGACGGCGCAACCCTAGCTCACGTGAATAGTGTCACCGACCAACAATTGTCTGATGCTGTTACCAGTAGTGTACGTGGTTTTGAGGTATGGCGGACATCTGAACCTTCACAGCGAGCAGCCACTCTGAATCAATGGGCTGATCAAGTAACAGCAAATAAACTAGCATTAGCTCGGTTGATAACATTAGAGCAGGGTAAGCCATTATCTGAAAGTCTTGCCGAAATAGAGTACGGTATTAGTTACCTGCGTTGGTTTGCGGGTGAAGCTGTTCGCTCATATGGAGATATTTTGCCAAGCCCAACGTCAGAACAATGGTTGATGGAAAAGCATCCCGTAGGGGTAGTGGCGATAATAACCCCATGGAATTTCCCTTTTGCTATGATTGCGCGCAAAGTTAGTGCTGCCATAGCTGCAGGTTGCAGTGTGATCATTAAACCCTCTGAATTAACGCCACTCACTGCGATTGCTATGGTAATGCTTACCCAAGGGCTGGAATTACCCAGTGGCTTAATTAACTTAGTAATAGCCGACGACGCGCCGCGCCTAGGTCTTTTTTTAAGCCAACATCCTGATATTGCAAAACTGACATTTACCGGTTCTACAGCGGTAGGGCAGCATCTCAATGTGTTGTGTGCGGCACAATGTAAACGCGTATCAATGGAACTTGGCGGTAATGCGCCGTTTGTGGTTTTTGATGATGCTGATTTGGCAAGTGCAGTGGATGGGTTGATTACCAGTAAATTTAGAAATGCAGGACAAACGTGTATCTCAGTCAACCGAGTATTGGTGCATGACAGTATACATGACGAGTTTTTGTTGAAACTTACTTCACGTTTGAAGCAACTTTGTCAGGGCGATGGCCTATCAGCGGATACTGATGTTGGACCTTTAATTAGCAACAAAGCTCATCAACGGCTATCTGCGCAAGTTGAGCAGGGTATAGCTCAAGGTGCACATTGTTATTATCGTGGTGAATTAGGTGACTTCGCAAACAACTGTTTTCCTATCACGGTACTGACTCAGGTTACGAGTGATATGGACATAAACCAGCATGAATTATTTGGTCCTGTGATCACCGTGAGTGCGTTTAAAGATGAACAACAGGCGGTTGCTCAGAGTAACGGCACTGACCACGGGTTGGCAGCTTACGTGTATACCGCCAGTCAACGGCGAGCGCGTTATTGTGCCCAACATATTAATGTGGGCATGCTGGGCATTAACAAGACCAACATCTCATCAGCATCTGCACCGTTTGGTGGTGTTAAGCAAT
>JBELHI010000123.1:0-6087 GCA_042091475.1 Alteromonadaceae bacterium | reverse complement strand
TCCAAAGTACAATCGGTTTCTACCTTTTAAGGTGAGTACTTGATTAAATTCAGATGAATGTTGCTTGGCAAGTACTGAAAGTATCACAAGAAAACGTTCAACCACACTGGTTTGCTTGTCAGCCACCAGTGAGGATAAATGTTGTAATATATCGCCAAGCTCTATGTCAGGTTGAATAACTTCTGAGGAAACGTCAATTTCCGGCTCCACAACATCACAGAGCGTTGGTGTATCAATGCCAGCTTCCGATACGTCAAGTAAGCGGCGTAATATGTCTGAGGCACTCTCGCCAATCGCCTGGGTTTGAGATGCTATATAAGCGTATACGTCTTCATCAATTTCAATTGTTTTCATCAGTTTAATTCGTATTTCTTCCAAATTTCACAGCATTATACCCTATCAAGTGTTAAATTCATTTTGCAATTTGCTATTGAAGCAAAGAAAATGACAAAAAATTTCACGGGAGTGCATAGATTGCTTAATTACAAACGTTCAGGCACGGGTCCAACAATCATATTGATCCACGGGCTGTTCGGTAGTTTAGAAAACTTAGGGATGGTCAGAAGAGGCTTGCAAAGCAACTTTGATGTTATCTCTATCGATTTACCTGACCATGGCGAAAGTCCTCATTCAACGCAGTTCTGTTTCCAACAATACAGTACCGCAGTGATAGAACTAATGGATTCACTATCACTCAAGGCAGTTATCTTGGTGGGGCATTCTTTGGGCGGAAAAGTGGCAATGCAAACGGCCCTTAAAAACCCTCAACGTATCAGTGCACTGATCGTAGCAGACATTGCTCCCGTCTCCTACCCGCCGCGGCACAATGAAATATTTGCCGGTTTGAATGCGGTAACGTTAAACCAAGTTAAAGACCGACATTCAGCTGACCGAATGATGGAACCATTTATTGCTGACAATGGCATCCGACAATTTTTGTTGCGAGGACTTTACCAACAGGATAACCAGTGGCAATGGCGCTTCAACTTGAATTTACTGCAAAGAGATTATGATCAATTGTCAAAAGGCATTGAACACCACACGCCCTTTACGGCACCAACACTATTCATCAAAGGTGGCTTATCCGACTACCTGACCGCGGAACATAGGCCCGTGATACGTAAATTATTTCCTTCCAGTAAAGCAAGGATAATCGAAGATACTGGGCATTGGTTACACGCGGAGAAGCCAAAAATTTTCAATCAAATTATTTGCCAATTTTTAGATAAACTAGAAGCGGATCAGTAGGCGTAAAAGTCATAGCGTGCTATCATGCACGTTGTTTATAGCGCGCTGAATTACGCTCGCACTTACCAAAAAGTGATCTGGCTGGGCGGCGTGAGACTAACAGATAATGTCGCCTACTTTGCGAAGAAAAGTGCTGTAGGTGGTAAGCGTGTGCCATCATCTCTATTTTAGTAGACGACACTTTTATTGTAGCCCCGAAAGTTAGCGGTTACTGAGTGGTTTTGGCAAGAATAGTCACGGTGAATTTTGTTGGCAAGAAAATGCGCTTTATCTCTACCCTGAGATAGCAAATAGAACGGAGCTAATACTATGTTTTTGTTGGCTTCTATCATAATGTGTAGTTGAGAGGAAATTAAAATGGCTAGTGTTGGACTATTCTTTGGTAGTGACACCGGAAATACAGAACATGTCGCAAAGATGATCCAAAAAGAATTGGGTAATAACCTTATTCATGTTCAAGACATCGCAAAAAGTACGAAAGAAGAGATAGCAGAATTTGATCTTATCTTATTTGGAATTCCAACCTGGTACTATGGTGAAGCTCAATGTGATTGGGATGATTTCTTTCCAGAATTAGAAGGCATCGACTTCAACGACAAGTTAGTCGCGATATTCGGCTGCGGTGACCAAGAGGATTACGCTGAGTATTTCCTAGATGCTATGGGCATGGTAAGAGATATAGTAGAAGGGCGCGGTGCTATTTTAGTTGGGCAGTGGCCAACAGAAGGTTATGAATTTGAAGCCTCTAAAGGTATGGCTGATGATAATCACTTTGTAGGTCTGGGTATAGACGAAGATCGCCAACCTGAATTAACTGACACTAGAGTAAAACAATGGTGTAAACAGTTAATGGAAGAGATGTGCTTGGCGGAATTAAGTTAATATATTAATTATTAGCACCTAATAAAAGCTTAAATGAACATTTAGGCTTTTATTATGAAAGGAGTGCCTTATAATAAGGCACACTTAAATAATGGGTATAGGGTCTTATGGAAAGCAATCACCACGAATTAAAAAAAGCGGGACTTAAAGTTACACTGCCGCGTTTAAAGATCCTCGAAATTTTGCAGCTTCCCCAGAACCAGCATATTAGTGCTGAAGATGTATACAAGCTATTACTCGAGCAGGGAGAAGAGTTTGGCTTAGCAACAGTCTACAGAGTACTTAACCAATTTGAAGATGCCGGCATTCTTAATCGCCATCATTTCGAAGGTGGCAAGTCAGTATTTGAAATAGCACACAAAAAACACCACGACCATTTAGTATGTTTAAAGTGCGGCGCGGTTGTTGAGTTCCTCGATGAAATCATAGAAAATCGCCAAAAAGAAATTGCTAAAGAGCATAATATGAAATTGGTACACCACAGTCTGTATCTCTACGGTGAATGTGAAAATTGCCTGAAAGATAGTGAATAACCGTTTTTGCCATAACAGGGCGTCCCGCTAAAAGCGCCCTGCTCTAGAAGGAATCTTTCACCGACCTAAAGTTCGCCTGTTGAACCCACGTTTTTAGCCTGACCATCAGTATGACCCAATGACTTTTCTGGTGAAATAACGTCTCTCACTCGTTTCTTCAACGTGGTAATATCCGGAAATCCAATGTCTCGTTTACGGCACCAAACCAGTTGGTCATTAGCATATATTTGAAATACCCCACTGCCAGCCGGACGTAATGACAATTCAGTTAGTTGCTTCTCAAATGTAATCAGCAACTCTTGCGCCATCCACGTAGAGCGTGTTAACCAGCGACAACCCGGACAGTAATGTATTACCACGGTATTTGTGTCCATTGTTATTCTCCATGCCCATTTTAGTCATAAAAAAACTCGTGACGGTAGTCAACCGGCACGAGATCCTTATCAATGTCGTCTGCAAAACGATTACCGTTTACTAGCCGCTAATTTTAGCCCAAGTATCTCGTAATCCAACGGTTTTATTGAAAATCATGCGCTCAGCACTACTATCTTTATCAACACTGAAATAGCCAGTGCGTTCAAACTGGAATCCTTGTGATGTTTCAGCGGATAATAAGCTTGGTTCTACCATGCCTTCAACCACAGTCAGTGATTGAGGGTTTAAGTGCCCTAGATAATCATCTTCACCCGCAGGATTAGGCACGCTAAACAAGCGGTCATACATGCGTATTTCTGCTGGTACCGCATGTGCGGCGCTTACCCAGTGGATAACCCCTTTGGCTTTTCGACCATCGGCAGGATCTTTGCCTAAGGTATCTGGATCATAAGTACAGTAAATAGTAGTAATATTACCGTCTGCATCCTTCTCTACCCTCTCCCCCTTGATGAAGTAGGCATTTCTCAAGCGTACTTCTTTACCCAATACCAAGCGTTTAAATTTCTTATTGGCCTCTTCTTTAAAGTCTTCAGCTTCAATGAATAGCTCTTTGGAAAATGGTACGGTACGGGACCCCATGTCGGTTTTATTGGGATGATTAGGCGCATCGAGCTGCTCTACTTTATCTGCGGGGTAATTTTCAATGACCAGCTTAACCGGATTCAATACACCCATGGCACGCGGGGCATTTTCATTCAAGTCTTCCCGAATACAGGCTTCAAGCATACCCATTTCAATGATGTTATCCATCTTAGTCACACCAATACGCTGACAAAACTCGCGTATAGAGCCGGGTGTATAACCACGGCGACGAATACCCGCAATGGTAGGCATACGCGGGTCATCCCAGCCACTGACATGATTGTCGTCTACTAACTGTATTAGTTTACGCTTACTCAACACAGTATATTCTAAGTTGAGTCTTGAAAACTCATACTGTCTAGGCTGAGAATCAATAGTGATATTATCTAGTACCCAATCATACAATCTTCGATTGTCTTGAAATTCCAAGGTACACAAAGAGTGAGAAATCCCTTCAATAGCATCAGAAATACAATGGGTGAAATCATACATGGGATACACACACCACTGGTCGCCCGTTTGATGATGGTGAGCAAATTTAACACGGTATATCACAGGATCACGAAGTACCATGAAAGAAGACGACATATCAATCTTTGCGCGCAAACAGCACTCGCCTTCCTTATATTCGCCATTAGTCATTTTGGCGAACTCAGCCACATTAGTCTCAACGGACGTATCACGGTATGGACTGGCAACACCAGCTTGGGTCAAGGTACCGCGCATTTCGCGCATTTGCTCTTGGCTAGAAAAATCGACATAAGCCAACCCCTTCTGAATAAGCTCAATAGCATACTGATGTAACTGCGGAAAGTAATTTGACGAATAGCACACCTCGTCATTCCACTGAAAACCCAACCAGGTGACGTCTTGTTTGATGGAGTTGACATAATCTATGTCTTCTTTTTCTGGGTTAGTATCATCAAACCTTAAATTACAAGTACCTTGATAATCTTTTGCAATACCAAAATTTAAACAAATGGACTTAGCATGACCAATGTGAAGATAACCGTTTGGCTCAGGTGGAAACCGTGTTGCTACATTAGAGTGCTTGCCATCAGCAAGATCTTTATCAATAATTTGACGAATAAAGTTGGTTGGACGAATGTCAGCCTCGGACATTAAGTAATACCTCTGTAAAAATTAACCTAACGGCAAAAGAATACCTTATTATGCCAAGCAACCCAAAAGATTTTGTCGCAAACCCTGACTTTTTAATGTCAACGGATAAAATAGCATCACAATCCCCGCCCCCTCGGTCAATTACCCCATGCAGAGTAACTCAGTACGTGGTTAAGTTCTGATTCATCAAACAAGCAAAAGCCCTTTCTAAAAAACTCTTCGAGCTGCTGTTGTGAGGGGTAAGTATAATATTGCTCTCGACGTTCAGTATTGCTTGCCAGAACCACTACAGCATTTCCCATGATACTAGTAACAGCGACATCCGCTAATAACTTCACCCCCACAGGATACAATGCCAATACTCTCGCTAGGTAACTTTTATAGGGTGAATCTGTTAATTGTATTTCATTATGCAGCGCACCGGTATCAATACTGCCATCGCTAATGCTATGGACGGAGCAACCATAGCCCTTATCCAAGTTATACATGCTCCAAAACGTAGCCATAACACCACGATAAGTCGGTAATAATCCAGAATGCAAATTAAAAATCGGACAAGCCAGTGCAGAGATTAACGGTGATTTAAGAATCTGCCCAAAACGAATAGACAAAACCAAAGACGGTTTTAAACTAATGATGCTGTCCGCGTCGCGGCTGTCAGATAGGTTTACAAAACGGCGCTGTAATTGATACTCAGTATCCAACTGTGCAAACGAGGCTTGTCGGTATGCAGACTCAATAGGACTATTATGGCTCCATGGCAGTAATAAGCTTTGCTCAAATTCGGCTAAACTAGTTAAGGAAACAGAGTGTTTTTGAAGCTTGCCGACGCCATCCGACAGTAGTAATCGGTAACGAATACCTGAGGGTAGCTGTTGCGATAGCCGTGGTAGTAGATGATTGAGTGCGAAAAGACTCGCAAAATCATGATTAGCAAGAATTACTACTGTTTTCATGTGTCGAGGTGCCATATTGGAGATAATCAATGAAACTAGTACACCTTATTCGCCATGCCAAGTCCAGTTGGGATGATCCTAAGTTGACTGACAAGCAGCGTCCACTCAACGCCAGAGGTAGGCGAACTTGCCAACAATTACTCACCGTTATTGCTGAGTTAGATATCAGTGGGAGTCACTGTTACGTCAGTTCATCAATCCGTGCGCGACAGACCTACGAAGGTGTAAAGGCTGCCTTAAATAGCCACGAAGTCATTATCACCGACCACTTATACACCTTTAGACATTCAGGTATTTTTACGTTTTTACGGGCACTGTCAGAGCCGATT
>JBELHI010000122.1:4232-6089 GCA_042091475.1 Alteromonadaceae bacterium | reverse complement strand
GACCTTGAAAAGGTACAATTAGAAGATCTTGGTACTGCGAAACGCGTTGTGATCAGCAAAGACAACACAACCGTTGTTGACGGTAATGGTGACCACGCAGCCATTGAAGCGCGTTGCACTCAAATTCGTGCGCAAGTAGAAGAGTCATCTTCTGACTACGACAAAGAAAAACTTCAAGAACGCCTAGCAAAACTCGCTGGCGGTGTTGCAGTAATCAAAGTAGGTGCTGCTACCGAAGTTGAAATGAAAGAGAAGAAAGCTCGCGTTGAAGATGCATTGCATGCAACACGCGCAGCAGTAGAAGAAGGTGTGGTACCTGGTGGTGGTGTTGCGCTAGTTCGCGTGGCAGCAAAAATTGCTGGTTTAGCTGGCGAAAATGAAGACCAAACACACGGTGTAAACCTAGCACTGCGTGCAATGGAAGCGCCTCTACGTCAAATCTCTACTAACGCAGGTGCTGAAGCGTCTGTAGTCACTAACGAAGTGAAAGGTGGCGACGGTAACTACGGTTACAACGCTGGTAATGACACGTACGGTGACATGATTGCCATGGGTATCCTTGATCCGACAAAAGTAACCCGTTCTGCACTTCAATTTGCAGCATCAATTGCTAGCTTGATGATCACCACAGAAGCTATGGTTGGTGATGCGCCACAAGACGCAGCTGCGGCTCCAGCAATGCCTGATATGGGCGGCATGGGCGGCATGGGTGGAATGGGCGGCATGATGTAAATAGAGTTTTAACTCTATTGCCGTAAGTCTAACCACTTAAACTAAAGCCTGAATAGTAATATTCGGGCTTTTTTTATGGGTATTCGCTGAAGAATAAAATCGAGTGTTCTCTCTAATCTTGTTCTAACTTGATGGTCAGTTTGGCTATTGCAAGTTCCAGACGTTTCATTTCACGATTCGTTGAATTACGATTCATTTCCAACCAAAACCAAACTTTTACCCCTATGGTCCCAGTCCAAAGAGCTAATGATATAATCCCCCAAAATATACGTTCATCTAAACTTTCACTGACGAAGAAATAGTAGCCAGTAAAGACCATTATTACTGTCGTTAACACAGCTAAAATCAAGCCAAAAACATTCCATATCATCATACGGCCTTGGAATATCCCAAGTAGTTGACTGAACAGTCCGTCTTCTTTCTTCAGTATCATATCAACCTCTGTATCATCCATTTTTAATGCCTCTTTGATCTTATCGTCTAGGTTCATTTTAATCTCCTAAAAGTTATTTTAACTGTTGTTGTAACTTAGCTCGGGACCTGTTTAATCGTGACTTTACCGTACCAATTGGAATATCTAGGATCTGTGCAATATCAGCTAAAGGCAGGTCTGCCAAGTAAAACAAATAAATCACAGAACGCTCCTGTTCGGGTAATTTTTGTATCAATTTCCGAATCTGCCGTCGCTCAATCAATGATTCATCAAGTTCAACGCTCAGCTCCGTCCCTTCAAGTGGTTGAGATTTGTAGGACTTCGCTTTTATTAAATCTAATACTCGCCAACGTAAAGCACGGAAAATCCAACTTTTGAACGCTCTTGGATCATCAAGTTTCCCTAATTTATTACTCATCTTGAACCACACATCCTGGACCGCATCTTTAGCCAGCTCATGGTTACCTGATAAATTACATGCAAAATTAATCAACTGCGGATGGAAGTGAATGATCAAGCATTCAAACGCGTTTTTATTTCCATTTTGCGCTTCAAGAACCAGAAGGTCTTGCTGTGCTTGATTCATTTGTTGTCCATTTCTATTTGTTGTTATGTAGAAGACGAGCGACGTCTGATGAAGGTTCGAATAAAGCTAAATTAATTTACTTAATTAAATATTTTTAATATAGACA
>JBELHI010000122.1:2663-4132 GCA_042091475.1 Alteromonadaceae bacterium | reverse complement strand
TTTTTGTAAAAAAAGAATAATTATAGAGCTAAGTGCCAAACAGTCGTCTTGCGTTCCCTGCATTGTGAGCGCGTTTACTGTTTTGATGGCTGTGAAATTTTCTTAACATGAGCTCTCGCCCCGCCGCACCAGTATTTTTAATATAGACACCCATTAATATAACGTTTTTTAAATAGACATCCATTAAAATAACGGAACACCACTCTGTGATTTATATCTCTAGTATTAATTCAGAATATTACCGTTTGAATAGTGAATAGAAGGCTAAATTATAAATTTAAACAGCTTAAACCAGATATTGACTGAGTGACTTCCAACTAAAACATCGTCAGATAAGACGATACCGTTTTTTTGTAAAAAAAGAATAATTATAGAGCTAAGTGCCAAACAGTCGTCTTGCGTTTCCTGCATTGTGAGCACGTTTACTGTTTTGATGGCTGTGAAATTTCCTTAACATGTGCTCTCTCCCCGCAGCACCAGTGAAATTTTTCTCGAAAAACGTGGTGAGCGTGAACCAGTTGTCGGCATCTAAACCTAAACGGTTAAGAATGGCCTCTTGGTTTTCTATACTCCCCCGTTTATCGTGACGAATTATTTTCCCCGTCTCATCAAGTAGAGTTAGGTAGTCTATAACATTGAAGTTGATACCTTTTCCTTGAGATTTTCTTTCATTCCCAATAAATGGCATTAAACAGCGGGGTTGTTGATGATGTTTGGACTGCTCAGCTCTCTGCTTGATACTGGTAAAAGCAGAGGTTTCTGGTGTCTTGGCGATCTTGGCTCTAACGGGGTTTAAGTCCACATAGGCCATGCAGCTAAGTAATGCGGCTTCATCTAATAATGCTTGTGATTTAAACCGACCCTCCCAGAATCTGCCAGTGCAGTTATCTTCCTTATTCGCTTCACGGGCGATATACTCATTCAAAGACCGCATAAACCAACTAATACAGCACAAACGTTGTCTGTACACATCAATGCTGGCTTTAACAGTGTATAACTCCGCGTCTGTTAAATATTTGCGGGTTTGAATATGACTATACTTCTGCGTTAGCAAGGTGCCTTTGTGTAAACTATGATAACGCTTTAAAACTTCATCATCATTCCATGCAGTGGCTGTGTCCGTGTCCACATGTAGTACCACATGAGTATGATTACTCATTACTGCATAAGCACAAATATCAATAGCAAATAGGCTAGCTAAAAACAACAAACGGTCTTCCACCCACTGACGTCTGTGCTCATAAGAACGTCCTGTTAATGCATCCTCACCACACAAAAATCCACGACGAACACACCGAGACACACAATGATAATACGGAGTATCTTGCAAACTGATTTGACTGGCACGATTACGGGGCATAATTAACTCACACTTCAAGAATATGTTTAATAGTGAGTGTAGCCATCACAAAAAATCATTGGGTATCACAATAAAAAGCGACGTATTTATTTATGGATGTCTTGTTTAA
>JBELHI010000122.1:0-2563 GCA_042091475.1 Alteromonadaceae bacterium | reverse complement strand
CACTCCGCTACTCTACACTATAACTGTATGAACATTTTAAAAGTGATTGAATAACATGGCCTTGACTACCCCTACTATGATAATCGCAATGCCACACAATGCTGAGCCTTATCCCATAGAGAAATTAGAAGCCCACATTAAAGGCATCAGGCATCACGCTATCTCTGTGTTTGTGATTTGCGGTGACCGCATGCTCATTCAACAACGGGCGTTGCACAAATACCACAGTGGCGGGCGCTGGGCTAATGCTTGCTGCTCTCACCCCAGTCCCTCAGAAACAGCTGCTGATTGTGCCGCAAGACGGACGGGAGAAGAGTTAGGGATTACATTACCCATGCAGCATATAGGTACTTATGATTACCATGCGGATGTGGGAGACGGCTTGATTGAATGGGAATTTGTAGATGTTTTTATTGCTGAGGTTGAAAATGAAGCTGTTGAATTTAACCTCAATCCTGATGAAGTCGCTGCAACCCTGTGGATGACAGCATCGGCATTAGACCAAGATATGGTAAGGCACCCAGATAACTACACGGAATGGTTTAAAATCTACATGGCAAGTAACGAATCTGTGATGCAGAGGATCCGTCAACGGATGTCCAATTAAGGTAGTTTATGGCGGTCGTCGTGACGTTGATATTCGCCTTCAATCACATCGCCATTGTCATCAGCACGGCCATGGGTTGAGTCGTGTGTCTGCTGAGATGACTGCGTATGTTGAGTAAACGGCGACTGTTGATTAGCAGAGGCAAATGAAGACAATGAGATATTAGCCAACAGATATTTTGCAATCACCGGACGGGAAAACGGCAATACAAACAAAAAACCAATCCCGTCAGTAATAAATCCTGGCGTGACCAATAATACCCCAGCAATTAATAATAAAATGCCCTCTGCCATTTCCTGACCTGGCATAGATCCCGCTGCCAATTTCTGCTGTACCGTTTGCATGGTATTGATGCCTTGTTGGCGGACCAAGTTAGCCCCCAAGATAGCAGTGATAATGACCAAGGCAAAGGTGGATAAACCACCAATATTGTCAGAAACCTGCAATATCAACATAATTTCAGCCATCGGCATAACCGCAAACAAGAGAAATAATTTAAGCACAGTGAGGAATACCCTTCGTTTTGATTCTATTTTAAGACATGGGGGCATACTCTGACAATCACAAGCGGTTAGTGGTAGTATGCTGAAATATATTCTGCTAATCATAGGTCTTATCATATGACTGACTATTGTCTTGTGTTGTGTACTTTTGCTAATAGTGATGTGGCACAACACGCTGCCAAACAAGCGGTTGATAAACAGCTGGCTGCCTGTGTAAATATTTTACCCGGTGTGCAGTCTATCTACCGATGGCAAGACCAAATTGAGGTAGACACTGAAGTTCAAGTCATTTTTAAAAGTAAACATGAACTTACAGAGCAATTATATGACCTAGTTTGTACAATTCACACGTACACAACACCCGAATGGTTGATCCTGCCCGTCACTGGCGGCTCAACAGACTATTTACAATGGATGAAGAGTAACCTTAAATGAGATATGTTTTCCTATGCCTGATGGCATTGTTGAGTCACAGCCCACAGGCCAACGCTCAAGTAGACTTTGCCGCCGCCCTTGGCCAAAGCCAGCCCGCTTTCTTAGATGTTGAGCAAGCCTTTCAGTTTGACTTCCAGCAGCAAGGCCAACAACTCATTGCCACATGGAAAATAGCAGACGGTTATTATTTGTATAAACAGCAGTTTAAAATGGTGACTAATGACGCCAGCGTGATCATGCAGCCATTACCCAAAGGCACCGAAAAGTATGACGAATTCTTTGGCGACACCGAAGTCTACTACAATGATGTCGCGGTCACTTTTGCCATTGACACCGCGCCTGAGAACGCCGTGGTTAAAATCCGCTACCAAGGCTGTGCTGAGGCGGGGTTATGTTACCCTCCCACGGTCAAAGAGGTGTTCTTAACTGAAGTTTTGGGCACATCTGCGCCTACTACCGCGGTGTCAGAACAATTTGAGTTGGCAAATTTATTGTCTTCTGACCAAGCCTTGTGGATCACCCTTGGATTTTTCTTGGGCCTTGGTATTTTGCTCGCTTTTACCCCCTGTGTTTTCCCCATGTACCCCATTTTATCTTCCGTGGTGTTGGGCTACGGCAAAGAGATCTCAACCGCCAATGCGTTCAAGTTATCTTTTATTTACGTGCAAGGTATGGCAATTACCTACTCACTTTTAGGCTTGTTGGTAGCTTCAGTGGGCGCACAATTCCAAGTGTGGTTACAACACCCAGCCGTATTGATTGTCATGATCGCTATTTTTGTTGCCGCTGCTGCCGCCATGTTCGGCGCTTATGAAATTCAATTGCCTTCATCTTGGCAACAGAAGCTCAACACCATTAGCCAAGGTCAAAAATCTGGACGTTACGCGGGTGTATTTACGATGGGAGTCATATCCGGATTAGTTGCATCACCCTGCACTACTGCACCGTTAACAGGGGTTTTGTTATTTGTTGCGCAAAGCGGCGACTTGATACTCGGCTTCAGTGCCCTTTATGCTCT